>NZ_PDYP01000011.1:0-85580 GCF_002743115.1 Sporosarcina sp. P17b
AACAAACTTGGTAAGTACTTAGTAGCGCAGGCACAACTGCGGGGTAGGCCGTGGCCATGAGACAACTGGCAGCTCCACCGCCAGCTGGCTCATGGCTGTAGGCAATCCCCCACGTGCCTGCGCGGGTCCAAAGCATGACCCTCACTACTTTCAATGGACAAGCCAATGTCGAGCCATGACCCAACAACGCCTACAAGCTGTCAGAATCAGTCATAAATATTTCAAACGTAACAAATTATCTGAATTTGAAACAATCCTGTTACATGACTGTAACAAAACAATAGATTATTAAATGCTAAAGTAAATATAACAGAAACAACCAAGCTAGCAAAAATACATACTGTCATCGGAGGAACATATGAATCTATTGCAAAAAGTACTATCAGTCCTAGCACTTTCCACACTACTGTTTGTCTCACCATTTACAGGACAGGCAGAAGCGGCTGGGAAAACGACAAGCATCACTAAAACAGCAACTAGTTTAACAGGCATCAAATATCGCTACGGCGGAACAACAAGAGCTGGATTCGACTGCTCGGGTTATGTTGGCTACGTATTCAAACAAAATGGCTTGAAAGTAGCGCGTACTTCTCGAGATATGTATGCATCAGGACGCACAGTAAAGAAAGCGAGCCTACGTAATGGCGATTTAGTATTCTTTAACACGACGGGCCGTGGAGTTTCTCACGTAGGCATCTACGTAGGTAACGGCAAGTTCGCACATGCTTCTACATCTAAAGGTGTGCGCGTAGATCGAGTAAATGATTCTTATTGGGGTAAACGCTATATGGGTGCAAAGCGGGTTGCGGGTATTTAATAGAAGAGACATCGATTTTCCTTCATTGGGAAATCGATTTTTTTGCGCAAAAAAAGCCGTATAGGAGAGGGGAAGACCCACTTCTATACGGCGAGTGTTAATTAGTTGTGTCTTGCGGAACGCGGATTGTCCATCGAGAGAAATCCGGTTCGTCTTTCTTTATCAATTCCTTTGGATAGATGAATGTCCAAGGAGTCGTGCTGTTCGCCTTCACGGATAGTGGAGGATTAAGGTCGAATGTTCCACGAGCAACCAAATCTCCTGTTGCATCGATCAACTCAAGTGGCAGCTTTTCGATATTGATTTGCTTGGAGTGACCGTTACGTACGAATACAGATGCAGCGATCGTATCGTCGTCTTGTGATTGGATTTGGAAACCAGCGATATTCACTTCGCGTGGCTTCAACTTCGGAAGACCGTTGACTACTTCAGCCAAAGCTTCTTTCTGTTCAGTTGGCAATTGCTCTTCCCATGATGGTGCAAGTTCCAATTGGTGTGGCATCATGGAGTGAACGTTGAATGCTAGCTTCCAGTTTGTTGCCGGAATTTCTTCCGTCAATTGATCTTTCTTTTCGAAAACGAATACCCATGGACGTGCACTGCGCGCTGGGATTTCGCCTAATTCATTCAAATCAAATTCTGCAGAAGCTGCTGTGTTGCCTTCTTCATCGAGTAATAATAACTCGATTTCTCCTACAGTGATCGCTTGATCAAGTGAAGAGCGGAAGAATGCTTTGACTAACCAGCTGTCGTTTGCAGGTTCTAAATCGATATCAATACCTGATAAGGAAATCTGGTTTGGTTTTAATGGTTCTAGTTCATTTGCTAGGAAGCGGAAAACATATTCCTGCTCCTGCGTTAAAGTCCATTGTGAATGAAGGGATAATTCTGTTTCGATATCCTCATTACCTGATCCAGCCTGGCCGTTCTCAAGAATTTCTTCGGATGCTACTGTACTATCTAATCCAGTTTTCTCTGTCTTTTTAAACCGATTGAAGAGTTTCATTGGGAAACCTCCTGTTGTTGTGTATTAAGTTGCTTCATGAATGCGATAATTTCGGACGCAATATCCCGGCGCAGGCGTTGATAGTGCTTGGCAAATAACTGCAAGCCTTCACGCTGGTAAATACGCATAGGATCTTCCTGTCCGTACGAACGCAATCCAATTCCTTCTTTTAGGCGTGTCATGACTTCTAAATGCTTGACCCACATCGTGTCGAGATAGCTCAACATGACTTGTGGTAATAGTTGACTCACTTGTTCATTATCAGTGAAAGTGTCGATAAATGCAAACAACTCTGCCATTCCTTCATCGTATTCTTTCATGATATCTGCTGTTCTATCTAATGAAGATGGAAGCTCGACAGGTGTTAGTAATAATGCATTCATTGTACGTTCGATCCGTTCGAAATCCCAATTATCGGCGATTTCATTATCTGGACAGCTGTCGAGAACGGCGAATTCAACAGTTTCTGACAACATCGATTTCAGTTTGCCGAAAATATCGTTACCTTCAAGTATGCGATTGCGTAATGAATAGATGACTTCGCGCTGATCGTTGATAACGTCATCTAGCTTTAGATTGTATTCTCGCATGGAGAAATGTGCGCCTTCAACAATCCGTTGAGTTCGTTCCGTCAGTTCGTGGACTTCAGGGTTCAGTACTTTTCCATCTTCATCGACACGAACTTTCGTCAAGAACTTCTCGAGCTCTTCCGGAGAGAAGCGCATGTACATTTCGTCTTCCAATGAAAGATAGAATTGGCTTTCGCCGTGGTCACCTTGACGACCTGAACGACCCCGCAACTGATTATCGACACGACGACTTTCATGCTTTTCTGTTCCTAATACAAACAGTCCGCCATTTTCTTCTACGCCTTCACCGAGTACGATATCCGTACCACGTCCTGCCATATTAGTAGCGACCGTAATATTACCTGCTTGTCCAGATTCGGAAATCAATGAAACTTCCTGCTCAACACTCTTCGCATTCAATAGGTGGAACTTCAACCCTTCGTCACGTAAATATTTTGCGACAGCTTCGGATTGGAGAATAGATGTAGTACCAACTAGTACGGGTTGTCTCTTCGCGTGACGAGCTGCTACTTCTTTTGCGACAGCTTTATACTTTTCTTCTGTAGTTTTGAAGACGAAATCCGGTGCGTCGATTCGAGCACGTGGACGATTCGTTGGAATTTGAATAACTTCCATATTATAAACTTCGCGGAATTCCTTATCTTGCGTTTTCGCAGTACCCGTCATTCCGCAAAGCTTTGGATACATACGGAAATAGTTTTGGATCGTAATTTGAGCTTGTGCTTTATTTTCATCCGTAATTTCGACGCCTTCTTTAGCTTCAATCGCTTGATGAAGACCGTCTGATAATGTTCTACCTTCCATGATTCGGCCGGTGAACATATCGACTAATTCAATTTTGCCATCGCGTACGATATAGTCTACATCTCGCTTGAAGATGACGAATGCCCGGACAGCTTGGATGACATAGTGATAAAGTGTTTGATGATCCAAGTCGTACAAGTTGCCGATACCGAAGGCTTTCTCGACTTTTTCGATACCTTGTTCTGTAAGGGAAGTAGCTTTGGTTGCATCATCGAAATCGAAATCTTCTTCGACTTTAAAACGTTTCGCTAGACGAGCTGCGATTTGGTGAAGGTCCGCATCCGCTTGCATTTTACCTGCTACAATTAAAGGTGTTTTCGCTTCATCAATGAGTACGCTGTCTACTTCATCAATAATAGCGAAGTGATAAGGACGTTGAACTTTCTGAGAAGGGTGTTGCACCATATTGTCTCGTAGGTAGTCAAATCCAAATTCCGTTCCGACACCATATGTGATATCTGATTGATAAGCGGCTTGTTTGGCTGGCCCTTGCATCATGGGAACATTCAAGCCAACAGTTAATCCAAGGAAACGGTGGATCTGACCGATTTGGTCATAGTCGCGCTTAGCTAAATAATCGTTGACCGTAATGACGTGGACACCTTTTCCTTCGAGTGCGCGTACATATGAAGGTAAGGAAGCCACAAGTGTTTTACCTTCGCCCGTCGGCATTTCAGCGATATTCCCTTCCGTCAAGACAGCACCACCGATTAGTTGCACATCAAAATGACGCATACCGAGAACCCGTTTAGATGCTTCACGTACGACTGCGAATGCATCTGGCATGATAGTCTCGACGGTTGCGCCGTCTTCCAACTGTTGTTTGAATTGATCTGTCATTCCTGTTAGATCCTCATCAGACATAGCAATATATTTAGGTTCGAGTGAATTAATTTGCTCCACAATTTTGCGGTATTTACGCAGCTGACGCTCACTCGTTCCAGTTTTACGTTTAAAGATTTTTAACATGAATTGAACGCTCCTTTATAAATCTCTATCTGAATGAGAGATTCCTATCTATTTTACCAAATAGACCGCCAAAAGACTATCTATATATAGAAAGAGAAGAACAATAGACTTATATCTTTTTATTGGACATATAATGGACAATTCCTCATGGTGACAGTGTTCAGTAGTGTTTGTATATAAGCAAGTAAGGGAATAGATATGTAATGCGTACTAAATAATGAAATCTAGCAACAATTATGTTATACTAAAAGGTGATATGTACTTAATGCTAATTGGGGAGGAAAGACATGTTATTCATTGCAATGTCTGTAGCTTTTATCGCTGCTATCATACTAACACCGCTAGTCATCAAATTCGCGTATCGGATCGGTGCGGTTGACCGTCCCAATTATCGTAAAGTTCACGCGAGAATCATGCCTAGAATCGGCGGGCTCGCGATTTTCGGAGCGTTTATTATTGGATATGCTATTTTATTGCCGAAAGACGAGCACGCTGTAAGCATCTTAATCGGTGCGGTACTGATCGTCATGATTGGCTTTTTGGATGATATGCTGGAAATAACAGCAAAAGCAAAAATGTTAGGTCAGCTAGTAGCTGCGTTAGTCGTTGTACTATGGGGCGGATTACAAATTGAGTTCATCAACTTGCCGTTTCTTGGACAGCTTGACTTTGGTTATTTAAGTATTCCCATCACGATTATTTGGATTATCGGTATCACAAATGCCGTTAACTTAATCGATGGATTGGATGGTTTGGCAGCAGGTGTCTCCACTATTGCGCTAATTGCCATTACGGTAATGGCTCTATTAATGGGTGACGTTTTCGTTGCAGCGACAGCTTCCATATTGGCAGCAAGTTCGATAGGGTTCTTACTATATAACTTCCATCCAGCGAAAATCTTCATGGGTGATACCGGATCACTTTTCCTTGGGTTTATGATTTCGGTTCTGGCGTTACTCGGCTTTAAGAACGTTGCCGTCGTATCACTAGTAATTCCAATTATCATGCTAGGTGTTCCAATCTCAGACACATTCTTTGCGATCGTTAGACGAGTTCGCATGAAGCAGTCTATTACAGCAGCAGATAAATCGCATTTGCATCATTGTTTATTGCGTGTAGGTTTCTCGCATAGACAAGCTGTACTAACGATTTATGGTATCGCGATTCTATTTGGCGCAGCGGCTGTATTGTTCTCACAAGCGACAGTGTGGGGCGCGTTGCTTCTAATTTTCGTTATGCTGATTGTGATTGAGTTGTTTGTAGAGTTGATTGGTCTGGCAGGGGCGAATTATCGTCCGTTATTGAATTTAGTACGCATGATTGGTAAATAAATAAAGAGAGCCCTTGTCTGCTGCGAAGCGGGTGAGGGCTTTTTTTGTGGTTAAACTGATAAGGAAAGACCTGGATGGGGGAGGGAGCCGTTGATCGACGCTCCAGGCGGACGCTTTCCCATGGGCCCGCGGTGAGCCAACCAGTTCGCGTTGCTCTCTTTGGTTGTCTCACCTGATCGGGCTGATCCTCCGGCAGTCGCCGCCTTGCACTTATGATCAACTAAGTGTCGTATTCGAGATTTATAGAGTCAAAATCAAAGTCGACTTCAAAGTTATTTCTACCTGTAATTTGAACTTAGTACTTAAATAAATAAAATGAATAAAATTAAGTCAGTTAGTAACTTTAATGTACTTTCAAACTATTTACAGTTACCAGGTAGGATTGTAGTGGAAGGCGGCGACTCCAGCGGGAACAGCGCGAGCTGAAAGCCCCGCAGGGAACGAAGTGGACGAGGAGATTGAAGCCGTGCCCGCGGAACGCGTCCGCCTGAAACGGAAATCCCAAACCACTCTCCAATTACCACTCTTCTTTCCCTACTTACTTAAAAAGCGATGAAACCCGTTAAGGTCTCATCGCTTGCGAATGATTTATTGATAATCGGTTTGGGCGGATGCGGATGTTTGGTCTGTGTCTAGCTCGGTTAGGGAAGAGGAGTCTGGAATCAGTCCGAGGTGGGACTTTAAGATTTGCTTCACTTCTTCTAACTTTTGCTCATCCAACCTGTAGTAGTAAATTCCCGTCGACATGTCATCGTAGCCGGTCAATGTGATCGTATCGACTTCGGGAAGTCCGCTTTTTATATACTGAATGAACGACAACATCTGCTTTGATGTCATATCGGTCTTCATGTTATCGCCAAGCGCATTGATGACGTCTCCGTATTTTGTGATCGATGTAATCGACGTGGCTTCTTTGATCATCGCTTGAAGAATCATTTGCTGGCGTTTGCCACGCTCGATATCACTATCGAGTTTACGTGTACGTGCTAAAGCTAACGTGTGGCGGCCATCGAGACGTTGAAAACCGGGCATTAGATGAATCGCATTTTTATCATTTTCATCTTTCTCGATTCGTTCGTACGGCACCTCGACTTCTACACCACCGAGTGCATCTACGACATCAATGAACGCATTGAAGTTCATTTTTACATAGTAGTTAACGGGAATGTCAAATAGTTGTTCTACTGTATCAATAGAAGCTTTAGTTCCGCCATAGGCATGTGCATGTGTGATCTTGTCTTTATAGTTAACGTGTGGAATGTAGACATACGAATCACGGGGGATGCTGACGAGTTTGATGCTCTTTGTTTTAGGATTCAAAGTAGCTAACACCAATGCATCTGATCTTCCGTGTTGTTCTCTTTCCTGACGTGCTTCACTTTCATCTACACCAATTAATAGAATCGATACTTTATCCGTTGCGGGTTCTACATATATTTCTTTTGGTTCCTGTTTCGCAATCGGTTCATAAGAACGGTCCAATACGGTCATCGCTTGGTTATGCAACTTGAAAGCATAGCCAGCAACGGCTAGAGCTGCGATGAAGAACGTGAATAATGCTATTTTCAAGAAGCGTTTCGTTTTAGAACTCTTCTTTTTCTTATATTCTTCTCTTTTCATTTTATACCTCCAGGTGTACGGCAGAAAGAACCGTAGATAGCGAATCTATGGGAAGTCACTTTTAACTAATAGAGGCAAATCTTCGCATAACGTTTCATCGTCATAGAATGAATTCAGACCTATTATTCATACGATTCATCTTCTACCATTATACCTGTTTTTCGAATGGACGTATAGTCAGATGTCGAACTCCAAGAATTCATGTCCAGTTGTGGCGAGGACTGCCTGACCGTTCGTCAATTCCATCATCCATTCCTGAAAAATCTCTTGTTCTTCTTCAGGAACATATAAAAAGAGTTCAACGTCCTCTTCATAGACGATCTCTTTTAAAGGGTAGTCGGATTGCCGTACTTCGTTTTCTACTTTGCCAAGCCAAGTATAATCAATAGAAATTTTCACTAAGGCGTGCAATTTTCTTTCCACTACACCCGTTGCGGCAATGCCTTCAGAAGCTGCTTTGCCGTAAGCACGAATTAATCCGCCGCCACCGAGTTTGATACCACCGAAATAACGGGTCACGACGATGACGGTGTCTTTTAAGTGTTGTTTTTTCAAAACTTCCAAAATAGGGAAGCCGGCTGTACCTGAAGGCTCACCGTCATCATTCGCTTTTTGGATCTGGTCATGTTCTCCTATAATATATGCGGAACAATTATGTGTGGCTGTATGATGGTTCTTTTTGATGTCCTGTATGAAGTCCAATGCCTCGTGTTCCGTCTCGACTCTTTTGACAAATGACAGAAAACGGGATTTTTGGATGACGAATTCACTCTCTCCGTATAACTTTACGGTTTTATAATTGGCTCGCATTTGTCGTTCCCCCTACATTTGTAATATACTTATAATACTTTTACATCATTAAAATGATATACTGTATATGAAGTGTATAAGTATTTAGGCTAAACTGCAATAATGCTCACTTTGCGTAATTTCACATAGACGGGTGCGGGAGGGAGATATTTGAACGATAAGGCAATTGACATTCAACAGATGGAGAAAATCTTTGGCAACATGGTTAATGTAATGGATCGTTCGAAAAGCGACATTTTCTTAATTAGTGAACAAAGCCGCCGAAGTTTTGAAGAAATGCAAAAAGAGTTAGCAGAAGTGAAAGAAAGTATTTCTCATGTGATAACAGAAGGCGATTCTCTTGAGAGTTTGTCACGCCACTCACGGAAACGTTTGGCTACTGTATCTAAAGACTTTATAACGTATAGCGAAGAAGAAGTGAAACAAGCATATAGTGTGGCAAATGACTTGCTTGTACGTGCCTCCATCAATAAAATGGAGGAGAAGCAACTTCGTGAAAAACGGGATGAACTCGAACGACGACTAACGCTGCTGCTTTCTACAATTGAAAGAGCGGATCAACTTGTTAATCAAGTAACCACTGTAATCACATATTTGACATCTGATTTGAAAAATGTAAGTACAGCACTAGAAACGGCCCGACAGAAACAAGATTTTGCGGTCCAAATTATTCAAGCGCAAGAAGAAGAACGGAAACGATTATCACGTGACATTCATGATGGACCAGCTCAAATGCTGGCGAATGTCTTAATGCGTTCAGGTTTAATCGAAAAAACATTTGTCCAGCATGGTCCAGAACAAGCGATGCAAGAACTTTCTTACCTTAAAGAAATGGTAAGGGGAGCGCTATCTGAAGTGCGCCGCATCATTTACGATTTGCGGCCTATGGCTTTGGATGACCTGGGACTTGTTCCGACATTACGAAAATATTTGTCGACCATTAGTGAATACGAGGCTCCGCTAATCATTAACTTTCAAAGTAACGGAGCAGAAAAACGATTTGCTTCCAATTTTGAAGTAGGCATTTTTCGTCTCATACAGGAATCAGTAAATAATAGTATCAAGCATGCGAAAACTGATGAAATATGGGTGAAAATTGAGTGGTTGCGTGAAACCGTCAATATATTGATCAAAGACCAAGGTCTTGGTTTTGATACAAAAGAAGTAAAAGAGAAATCTTTTGGTTTGATTGGAATGCAGGAGCGTGTGGAGTTGTTGAAAGGGAAAATGAAGGTCACCTCGAAAGTCGGGGAAGGCACTTCAATACTTTTCCAAATTCCGCTGGACAAAGAACTGTAAGTAAGGTAATTATTGGGAGGAATAGAATATGGAAGCGACGAAAATTTTGATAGTAGATGATCACCAATTGTTCCGTGAAGGAGTTAAACGAATTTTAGATTTTGAAGAATCGTTTACCGTAGTAGCAGAAGGCGACGATGGAGTAGAAGTAGTGGAGTTGTACAGAGAATATGAGCCAGACGTAGTGCTGATGGATATTAATATGCCACGCATGAATGGTGTAGACGCAACTGAGCAATTAGTTAAAGAGTTCCCTGATGCGCGCGTTATCATGCTATCGATCCACGATGATGAATCATACGTTACACATGCTTTGAAAACAGGTGCACTAGGCTATATGCTAAAAGAAATGGATGCAGACGCAATTGTACAAGCAATCAAAGTAGTAGCGAATGGTGGTTCGTACTTGCACCCGAAAATCACGCATAACTTGGTATCTGAATTCCGTCGTTTAAGCGAAAGAGAACATAAAGGATCCTTCCAACAGAACGATATTCGTCGTCCACTTCATTTATTGACGAAGCGCGAATGTGAAGTTCTGCAATTGCTGACAGATGGCCAAAGTAACCGAACAATTGGTGAAACGCTATTCATCTCAGAAAAAACAGTGAAAAACCACGTTTCAAGCATTCTACAAAAAATGAGTGTAAATGACCGGACACAAGCTGTTGTAACAGCAATCAAAAATGGTTGGGTAGAAGTAAAATAATTAAAAATGAAAAAAGGTCTTTGCACGCTGAAGGCCTTTTTCTCTACGTAGGAGGAGCATATGAAGAAAAAAATAGCAGTCGCGTCCATGGCGTTGGTACTCGTATTAGGTGCATGTGGTAACAAAGATGAAACAAAACAGAATGATCCAGAAACTGGCGAAGCAGCACCGGGTAATGGAGCAATCGATCATGGAATAGATGATAATAAAGTAGGGTTCAGCATGGCTGGCGACGAAGTTGAAGAAGCTGTAGATGTGCCGAAAGAAGAGAAAGAAAAAATTCTAGCTGCTTTTGATAACTATATCGAAACGCTGAACAATCAGGATGTCGAAGGGTATCTTGCTACACTTTCTACCAAAGGCTATGACTTAGATGAAGAGCGTCAAGCTACAGAAGAAATGCTTGAGAATACTACAATGAAACGCGAAGTAGACAATGAAACGATTGTAAAATATAAAGAAGACAGTGCACAGTTATTTTCTACGTTAAAAACTACATTCACGGATATTGAAACAGGAGTAGAAAATACACCTGAAGGCCGTCAAGTGACTGTGTTCAATAAAGAAGACGGTGAGTGGAAAGTGTTCTCTATCCACTTTATCGGCGATGAACCAGGTAACCAATAAACGAGTACACATATCGATTTTGTGACAAAACTTCCAGTACTGACAACTGGAAGTTTTTTTATGCAAAAAAAAGCCATACTATGAGTACTTGCTTTTCTGCGCTAAAGGAATTATAATCGATGTAGGAACATACGTTCTGTAAGGAGGCGATTTCTGTGCCTTTGATCCCCGCGGAGGCAATGCCCTATTTAGAGAACTATATTTACCTGCCCATGCTATTGACGATTATGGAACGGGATCGCCAGTTACTGGAGAAGGTGCCGTTCAAACTGAAAAGTCCCTATCTTAATTTGCTAGACGAAACGATGCATACCGTATCCACTGATTTACAAATGACAGCTATGTATTTGCATGAGCACAAAATGAAAGTAGTACGCCGTTCAACAGATGAACTGTTTACGGAATATGTATTTTTACATGATGGCTATCAAGATATACGCCGCTATTTGAATGTACGCTTACGTAATCGATCGGAAGAACTGTTAAATTTGTATCTCAGGAAATTGGTGAATCAGAGCTCTTCGGGTCCATGATCATATAATATGAACTGCGTAACTGCTCCTGAGCATTTTCAAATCGTTGCGATAAAATATGTGACAAGGCCATCTGCCGATAAACGGTAGCCAGTGATGTATCAAGTTGCATTTGCGTATCGTTTTTCAGAACGACGGAGACGCCATCTTTGTTCTGAACAGCATCTTTTACTGCGTGATAAGCTACCCACGTGTTTTTATGTAAGGTAGGGGACAGTAAAGGGAAAAATAATAGCGGCTGATCATTTGAATGCGTCAGCATGATCGGAGGCTTTGGACGATTTCTTAAATCCACCTTGGAGCTGTTGATGATGGACTCGAAGTTGGAACGGTAATGCGCACAAGAATCTCTCATGATTTCTAATGGTGTTTTCTCAACAATGAACGTCCGGTCGCTTTCCACTACTTTTGTATAGTATGGGTTGGCATGTTGTCCATGAAGTAATGCAAAAGTATGGAATGTTACGATGTAAGACGACAGATGATGTGGATTAGCCATATTCTTCCCTCCTGTTTTATAGGACCATATACGTATTAATTATAGTATAGAAAAAACTAAAATCAACTGTAATGTTGGAAGATGGCGAGTATTCTATCAATATGTTGTTTTTTATCGAATTATTGGCAGGTAGCTGGTAAAGGTGAAGGCAACGTTGATCAACGTTGCAGGCGGACGCTTTTCCGAGGGCGCGGCTTGAGCCGCTGATCCTCCGGGAGTCGCCGCCTTCCACTTACGATCAACTAGTTTGTTGTTCTATCTATCATGTTGCTAATTACTGTTATTGGTGATGAGAATAGATTGGGTCGTTGCTCGATATTGGCTTGTGCATGGAAAGTAGTGAGGGCTCGTGCTTTGGACTCGCACAGGCACGTGGGGGATTGCCTCCAGCCATGAGCCAGCTGGCGGTGGAGCTGCCAGTTGTCTCACGGCCACGGCCTACCCCGCAGTTGTGCCTGCGCTACTGAGTGGTTGACAAGTTAGATTGTGTTTTATAGAAAATGAAAACCAGTGACTGGGTGGTACGATTCTTCTGTCTTAGCAAAGTCATTAGGAGATAGATTAGGTCGTTGCTCGATATTGGCTTGTTCATTGAAAGTGGTGAGGGTAATGCTTTAGACTCGCGCAGGCACGTGGGGGATTGCCTCCAGCCATAAGCCAACTAGCGGTGGAGCTGCTAGCTGTCTCATGGCCACGGCCGACCCCGCAGTTGTACCTGCGCTACTGAGTAGTTGACAATTTTGTTTGTGGTTTATAGGAGATAAAACCAGTAACTGGGTAGTACTAGTTCCTATTCTTGCAAAACAAGTATTTGAACTGTCCTACACACTATCTAACGAAGGCGGCTGCACGTGGTAGGCGTTGTAATGAGACAGCCAGGCGCACTTTCCTGTCTGGCTCATTGCGGAAGCCATCCACCACCGCCGAAGTGGGGCCAATGATCGCCCCACTTACACTGCCAGTAAAACCACTACTTTAGCATAAAAAAAGGAAGAGTAGGGTTTGCAAAAACTACTACCTAACATCGTATCCTACTTACTATCCACCACCGCCACATCATCAAACCCCAACACAAAAAAACTGAAGACATCCCCACATTCTTAGGGCATGTCTTCAGTCACTTGCATTTATTTAGTTCTGATAATCAATAGCCGCTGCGCCCAATGTCTTAGCCGCTGCCATCATAGCCTTTTCATCGAAATCAAAACGTGGATGATGATGTGGATAAGCATCTGCTGGCTGTGCGCCCGTGAAGAAGAACGTACCTGGAATCTTTTCGAGATAGTAAGCGAAATCTTCGCCGCCCATTTGAGGTTGCATCTCTTCTACGCCTTTTAAACCAGGAATAGACTCAGCTACTGCTTTTAGGTAGTCCGTTTCTTTTTCGTGATTAACTACTGCTGGATAGCCGCGGAAGTATTCCACGGTGATTTCACAATCGTTTGCAAGTGCTGTACCTTCAGTTACGCGCTTGATTTCTTTTTCCATCTGGTCGCGTACGTCGTTTGTGAATGTACGAACCGTTCCACCTAGAACTGCCTGATCCGCAATGACGTTAAAGGCATTTTCTGAAACGAATGAACCGACGGATAAAACAGCTGATTCGATTGGATCAACGCGTCTTGAGACGATTTGTTGAAGATTCGTTACTAACTGTGAACCGATTACGATCGCGTCTTTTGTTTGATGCGGAGCAGCGCCATGTCCGCCAGCCCCTTGAACGGTAATGTTAAATCGATCCGCCGCAGCCATCACTGGACCTGCACAGTAATGGATCACGCCTGATTCGAGTAGTGACCAGAGATGCGTACCGAAAATCACATCGACGCCTTCTAGACAACCGTCTTCGATCATCGCAATAGCGCCACCTGGAGCTAGTTCTTCTGCGTGTTGATGGATAAATACATATTCTCCTGAAAGCTCATCGCGCATTTCATTCATCGCTTTTGCAAGTTGAAGGAGAGTGGCAGTATGGCCATCATGCCCACAAGCGTGCATAACGCCTGGTACAGTGGAAGCGTAAGGTGTATCTTTTTGGTCTTGAATAGGTAGTGCATCAAAGTCTGCTCGCAAAGCAACTGTTTTCCCAGGCTTCGCACCTTTGACACGTGCCACGACACCGTTGCCGCCAACACCCGTACGTACTTCTACGCCAAGTTGTTTATAAAAGTCAGCGATATAGGCAGCAGTCTTCGTTTCTTTATATGAAACCTCTGGATTCATATGCAAATATCGACGAATCTCTACCATATCGTCGTAAGATTGTTCTAATTTCTGAAATAATTGTTCTCTCATTAATAAGTCCCCTCTCAAATATACAAATAAATCAATCATCTCGTTTAGTATAACAAGCGAATAGACGCATCGCAAACTTCGGGTACCGAAACATATTGTAGTAGAAGTGAACGAAATGATAGATCTAGAGGGCTGGCCATAAAAAAAGATTTGACGTAAAAACGTCAAACCTCTTCAGTAGGTGTTTTATAATGCGTTGTGTATGGAGCACTTGTGAAAATGTGTTGCGCAGCACCGCCAGCATCTTTGAAGTCCGTTTTATCGGATAGCTGATTACCAGGGGAGTTGTTCCAAATTTCATACAGACGTCGATCCGTCCATTCTGTTAGCAATGTATACGTATCATTGCCGATAGGACGCAATAAACGGAATGCGATGAAACCCGGCATGTTTTGAAGTTTTTCTCCCATATGCTTGTACTGATGTTCGAAAATCGGTTTACCTTCATCTGTTACCGCAACATTATCCATTGCGAAGAATCCTGGTTCTGTCAGTTGTCCGAAAGATCCTACCACTTCAAACTTCCTCGGTGTTTGAAATACGCTCTTGCCATTTGTTTCATGCAGCAACAGTGTAGTGCCGACACCATTCATTAAGTGAATTGTTTCATCTACGTACTGATCTTTCACCTTTTCCATAAAGTCCATTGTTCCGGTCGTCATATAAATATTCATGTTAATTTCCTCCTTTGGCTAGTAACAATCGTCAGAGTGTAATGAGAACACTCTTATCCAGTGTATGATTCTACACTTAGTAATTCCCTAAAATCTCTTGTATCAAACACATAAAAAGCAAGCAAGTTAGGAATGATTGTCGGAAAAATGACAGAAGTCGCCCTAGTCTAAGCACAAAATTATGACAAAGGCGCAATTCACTATACATTGACTTGTCAACGGTTTATCATGAGAACGTATATGAGTTTCGCGAACGAAATTATAAAAATGGAAAGAGGTATCTCTGAATATGTCAACTTTTAATGATACGTTATTACGCGCTGCGAGAGGCGAGCAAATAGATCACACGCCCGTTTGGTTCATGCGTCAAGCAGGACGTTCACAGCCGGAATATCTTAAAATCAAAGAAAAATACTCCTTGGAAGAAATTACGCATCAGCCTGAATTATGTGCGTATGTAACAAAGCTTCCAGTAGATCAATATGATGTAGATGCAGCTATTTTATATAAAGATATTGTAACTCCACTTGTAGGAATCGGAGTAGACGTAAAAATCAAATCAGGCGTAGGCCCTGTTATTTCAAATCCAATCCGTTCTGCACAAGACATCGCAAACTTAGGGGAGTTTTCAGCAGAAGAGCAAGTTCCTTACGTTTTGGATACGATAAAAATGCTGACACAAGAGCAATTGAATGTCCCACTGATTGGTTTCGCGGGCGCACCGTTTACACTAGCTAGTTATATGATCGAAGGCGGCCCTTCAAAGAGTTATAACCTGACAAAGTCGTTCATGGTTTCTGAGCCACAAGCTTGGTTTGCATTGATGGATAAACTAGCTGATATGACGATTAGTTATATTACAGCACAAGTTAACGCAGGTGTGAAAGCCGTGCAAATATTCGATTCATGGGTTGGTGCATTGAATGTATCCGATTACCGTATCTTCATTAAACCTACAATGACTCGTATTTTCACGGAACTACGTAAATTAAACGTTCCGTTGATTACATTCGGAGTCGGCGCAAGCCACTTGGCAAATGAATGGCACGACCTACCAGTCGATGTAGTCGGACTGGATTGGCGCTTGTCTATTAAAGAAGCGGGCGAACGCGGTATGACAAAACCATTGCAAGGAAACTTGGATCCATCCATGTTACTAGCAGACTGGTCTGTCATCGAAGAACGTGCGAAGGTTATTGTTGAACAAGGTGTAGAGCACGGAAGCCATATCTTCAACTTGGGCCATGGCGTATTCCCTGACGTAAAACCTGCGACATTGAAACGCTTAACAGCTTTCGTACATGAATATAGTAAAGAATTACGTTCGAAATAACAATCCAACCATGAGGTGAAAATGATGACGAAAAAGAAAATGGGCTTACTCGTTATGGCGTACGGAACACCCAACTCCTATGACGATCTATTACCGTATTACACGCACATCCGTAGAGGCCGTCCGCCAGCTCCGGAACAAGTAGAAGACCTACGTAATCGCTATGAAGCAATCGGAGGCATTTCACCGCTTGCGAAGATTACGGACGATCAAGCAAACGCATTAGGCGCTCGCATGAATGAAGTACAAGATGAAATTGAATTTAAAGTATATATTGGCTTAAAGCATATTGCGCCATTCGTTGAGGATGCTGTGCAAGAAATGCATAAAGACGGCATTACAGAAGCTGTATCGATTGTCTTGGCGCCACATTTCTCTACGTTCTCCGTTAAATCATACAACGGTCGCGCGAAAGAGGAAGCGGACAAGCACGGTATCCACCTGACATCAGTTGAAAGCTGGTACAAGCAGCCGAAATTCATTGAATACTGGACGAATCAATTGCGTCAAACATACGATGCAATGAACGAAGCAGAACGTGAGAATACATGCTTGATCGTTTCAGCACACTCGTTACCAGAAAAGATTTTGGCTAACGGTGACCCATATGCTGATCAATTAAAAGAGACAGCAGAAATGATTACTGACGCAGCGGGCATTAAAACATACGCAATCGGTTGGCAAAGTGAAGGGCAAACGCCTGATCCTTGGCTAGGTCCTGACGTTCAGGATTTAACACGTGAATTGCATGAAACAAAAGGATATACGTCATTCGTTTACACACCAGTAGGTTTTGTATGCGACCACTTGGAAGTTTTATTTGATAACGACTACGAGTGTAAAGTCGTATGTGACGATATCGGCGCAGCGTACCATAGACCTGCTATGCCGAACACCGATCCTTTATTCATTGATGCAATGGCGGATGCTGTAATGGATCAATTACACGCAACGAAATGAATTCAATTGGATCGGAGTGAAAAAAGGACATGAGTGAACGAAAAAAAGTAGTCATTATCGGTGGCGGAATCACAGGTCTCGCTGCAGCGTACTATATGCAAAAAGATGCTCGTGAACAAGGACTTCCTATAGACATCACGATGATTGAAGCTTCAACAGAACTAGGTGGAAAAATCCAAACAGTCCGTCGAGATGGCTACGTAATCGAACGCGGTCCCGACTCCTTCTTGATCCGTAAACAAAGTGTAGACCAATTAGCGGCTGATTTAGGTATAGCGGATCAACTCGTCCGTAATGCGACAGGGCAAGCGTATATTTTCCTCCATAATCAAATGCATAAAATTCCAGCGGGTGCTGTCATGGGAATTCCGACAGAAGTCAAACCGTTTATCGCATCAGGCTTGTTTAGCTTAAGTGGTAAATTACGGGCGGCAGGCGATTTGGTCTTGCCGCGCTCTGGAATAACAGGCGATCAACCACTCGGGAAGTTTTTCCGACGTCGCTTCGGCACTGAAGTAGTGGAGAACTTGATCGAGCCTTTATTGTCTGGAGTTTTTGCAGGAGATATCGATCATATGAGCTTGGAATCTACATTCCCACAGTTTTATGAAGTGGAGAAAAAACACCGTAGCCTGATTCTTGGGATGAAGAAAAGCCAACCGAAGCAACTGCCACAAAAGAACAGTCACAGTTCGAAAAAGGTAGGCGTGTTCCATACGTTCAAGTATGGTCTGGAATCTTTGGTTGAAGCGCTTGAACAACAACTGACCGATGTGACGATTATGAAAGGCACGCGCGTTACCAAGATAAAAAAACATGGTGAACACGCGGTCCTTACATTAAATGATCAGCAACAAATCGAAGCTGACGCGGTCATTATGGCGACAAGCCACACCGTAGCGAGTCGATTGTTTGAGCCACATGGTTTGTTGAAAGAATTGGCAACGATTTTAACAACTTCAGTTGCAACGGTAGCTCTAGGTTATCCGAAAGACGCTATGAAGAAAGATATAGACGGAACAGGGTTCTTAGTTCCGCGCAGTAGCGATCATTCGATTACGGCTTGTACACTTCTCAATCGCAAGTGGCCGACGACGACGCCAGACGATAAAGTGATGGTGCGAGCATTCGTCGGACGGGTTGGGGAAGAAGCGATTGTAGACTTACCCGATGCTGAGATAGAGAAGATTGTCCGTAAAGATTTAGGAGACATTCTGCAACTTGAAGGCGAACCAGAATTCTGTATCATCACACGCTGGAAAGACGATCGACCGCAATACCGCGTAGGCCACAAAGAGAAGGTTTTACGTGCGAGGGAAGAATTGCACAATGAATTCCCAATGGTCCAACTTGCGGGAGCTTCTTATAAAGGAGTCGGCTTGCCGGATTGTATCGATCAAGGAGTCGTAGCGAAAGATCAAGTGATAGCGAGTTTATTTAACTAACATAATAGAAGCCGTACAACCAGTTTTATTGGTTGTACGGCTTTTTTAGTTGTATGTAGAAGTATTGATGGAAAACGCAGTTGTATTAGCGCGGTTTAGTTCATTTATGTATTTTGACATAAAAAAAAGCGAATATAGGAATATCCGCCGAATAGAAGTTTTGTTTTATTTTAGGTTGCAGTGATCACAGTGATTAGAGTAACACTCATGCTGTTCTTCAATTTCAGTTCCACAAGTCGCACAAACCTTCGCCGGCAAGTTCTTGAAAAATTCTACAATGCTTTCTACCATATTCAATCAATTCCCTTCTGTTTGTTGTATAACTCTTTGGTATATACACAGTGTATTATAACAGGTGCTGAAAGTCAACATTTCATTTATAGTTCTGTTAAAATGGATTCAAGCCTTTTGTGGCGTGCTTTCAAGAGGTTTTAAACGTTCAGAATTGAAAGAATATACTAAAAATAAATGTGACAATTTTGTGAGGAGAGAAGAAAATATGAAGTTTATCGATAATCAAGGCGTTACAGACCCACGTATTAACCTAGCCATTGAAGAATATGTGCTCAATACGATGGATGTAGACAAAGATTCGTATTTACTGTTCTATATCAATGAACCTTCTATCATTATCGGGAAAAATCAAAATACTGTAGAAGAAATCAATACGGAGTTCGTAGATCGTGAAGGCATTCATGTAGTGCGTAGACTTTCCGGCGGTGGGGCTGTGTACCACGACAAAGGAAACTTGAACTTCAGTTTTATTACGAAAGACAATGGAGAATCATTCCGTAACTTTAAAAAGTTTACGGAGCCTGTAACGGATGCACTGGCAAAAATGGGTGTTAAAGCAGAATTGCTTGGGCGCAATGATATTTTGATTGATGGCCGTAAAATTTCGGGAAATGCACAATTCGCAACAGGAGATCGCATGTTCAGCCACGGCACCTTGCTGTTTGATACAGATATGGAAGGTGTCGTGAATTCACTTAAAGTGAAAAAGGACAAGATCGAGTCGAAAGGCATTAAATCTATTCGCAGTCGTGTCGCGAATATTTCCGAGTTTCTCGAAGAACCTATTTCAATTGAACAGTTTAGACAAGAAATCTTGAATTCTATGTTCGATGGGGAAGAAAACATTGAATACCGCGTGTTGACTGATGAAGACTGGACGAAGATCCGTGAATTATCTGCTGAGCGCTATGGTAACTGGGAGTGGAACTATGGTCGTTCACCGAAGTTCAACTTGCAGCAATCAAAACGTTTCCCTGTTGGTGGCATTGATGTTCGCTTGCACGTAGAAAAAGGGTTGATCGAAAACGTCAGTATTTACGGTGACTTTTTCGGCGTTGGGGAAGTAAAGGAAATTGAAAATCGTTTGATTGGCTTGAAATATGAGCGTCAGGCGATTACGGAAGCACTTGAATCAATGGACGTCGAGAAGATTCTAGGTGGAATTCAGCTAGAAGAATTCGTCAATGTTATTTATTAAGGAACAGCGCATGTCTTACGGGGCATGCGTTTTTTGAATACAAGAGATTCATTTATGTGCGTTCGGAAATACGGTATACTAGGCATAACGAGAAAGTGAGGGGTTACGGTGAAACATCGAATATTCATTGTGGAAGATGATTTGAAAATTGCACAATTATTGGCGGGAACGCTTGAAAAATATCAGTATGAAGTCGCGATCATTCAGGACTTTGATCGAGTGGTCGAAGAATGTGTGGCGTACAATCCACATCTAGTGCTTCTTGATATCAATTTGCCGATCTATGACGGGTATTATTGGTGCCGGCAATTACGGCAGCATACAATGTGTCCGATTATTTTCATCTCGGCACGTTCTGGCGATATGGATCAAGTATTTGCGCTGGAAAATGGTGGGGATGATTTCATTACGAAGCCATTCCATTATGAAATTGTACTGGCGAAAATTAAAAGCCATTTGCGTCGGTCATTCGGGGAGTATTCGCCCAGTCAGTCGGAGCGTATTATTGTTTCTGGCGACTTGACGTTGTACATAGAACGGATGGCGTTGCAAAAGGGGGACGAAGAGATTCCGCTTCAAAAGAAAGAGTGCGTTATTTTGGAAATGCTGATGAGTGAGTCGCCAAAAGTCGTGTCGCGCGAGAAATTGCTTGAAGAACTATGGGATGATCAATCATTCGTTGATGAAAATACGCTCAACGTCAATATGGCGAGAGTACGCAAGAAATTAACCGATTATAACGTGCAATCCTGGATTGAAACGGTGCGTGGCGCTGGCTATCGCTTCATGCCGGAGTCGGAAGCTTAATGAAAGCATTCACGCTGTTCATTAGAGAACATATCCCGTTCATAGTGTTCCAAACTGCACTCGTGTCGTTCATTTTACTGTTGTTTTGGCTCGACGGCTTCCGAAATCCGAATACAGCGATCTATTCGGTTGCGATGAGTATTTTATTTACGACGGGCTATTTAGTGGCAAAATTCATCATGCGACGAACATTTTATACGAAGATCGTGGAAAAGCCGAAGCAGATGGAAGACGCTTTGATCCGGCACGTCTTGACACCTGAGCATAAAATGACGACGGAATTTACACGTGAACTGTACCGCCTATATCAGCGTGAAGTACAGACGTTGTATGACGGGCAAAATCGTCATATGCACTTCATGAATCAATGGGTGCATCAAATGAAAACACCGATCTCGGTCATTAAATTATTGTTGCAAGAAGATGAAATGGACAAGAAGAGTATCGAACAGGAAGTCGAACGCATCCAAAATGGATTGGAAAACGTCCTGGTCAATGCACGACTTGAAACGTTTGAAGAGGATATGCAAATTGAACGTCTTTTACTTCGACAAGTGTTGCAAGAAGTACTCAATGATAACAAACGTCTCTTTATTACAAACGGCTTATTCCCTGTGTTGAATGTTGATGAACATTTAACGGTTGCGACCGATCGCAAGTGGATCAAGTTCATGCTCAATCAATTCATTACGAATGCAGTGAAATATACATTTGAAAAAGGGAAGAAAATTCATGTCAATGCAGTCCAGCAACCAGAAGGACTGTGTCTGGAGATTGTCGATGAAGGAATCGGGATACCGGCATCCGACTTACACCGTGTGACGAAAGCTTTCTTCACAGGGGAAAACGGCAGATTGTCCGGTGAGTCAACAGGGATGGGGCTGTATATCGCATCAGAAGTATGTGAGAAACTCGGTCATCAATTGACGATTACCTCAAAACAAGGGGAAGGCACGACGATCGCCTTATTATTTAAAGACGGAGAGGCGGGTGAACAGTGAAATGACGCAACCAGTCGTTAAGATGGAAGATGTAACGAAGATTTATGAAGGTAAAGTGATCCATCGTGCATTGAATCAACTGGATTTCGATGTGCAAGAAGGAGAGTTTGTCGCCATCATGGGACCGTCCGGGAGTGGTAAGACAACCTTGCTGAATTTATTAATGGCGACGGATATTCCAACGACCGGCAAAATTGTGATTGGTGGTGTGGAGCCCGAAAAGCTCAGTCAAAATGACATTGCGCTATTTCGCAGACGGCAGATCGGCTTTGTCTTCCAAGAGATCAATTTACTACAAATGCTGACGGTGGAAGAAAACCTCGTATTGCCACTTACTCTGGACGGATTACCGATTGATGTAATGAAAAATCGTGTGGACGATATGGCGAACAAGCTAAATTTGCAAGACATTCTCGAGCGTCGACCTGACGAATTATCGGGTGGACAAGCGCAGCGTACTGCAATTGGAAGAGCACTCATTCATCAGCCGAGCATCGTACTGGCCGATGAGCCAACAGGAAATCTCGATTCGAAGTCTGCGAAAGATGTGCTCGAATTACTCGAACATATTAACCAACACGAAAAGACGACGATCATCATGGTGACGCATGACCCGATTGCCGCAAGTTACTGTGACCGCGTGATGTTTATTAAAGACGGTGAGTTTTTCAATGAAATTTACAAAGATGAACGCCGGCAGACCTTTTTCCAGCGGATCTTGAATGTGTTGTCATTACTTGGAGGTAATGTGAATGACTTTTCGACAGTTCGCTTACCGTAATGTTTTACGTAATCGCCGAGTGTATGCGGCATTTTTCATGGCGAGTGTATTTTCCGTCATGGTCTTTTTCCTTTATTCGATGTTATTATTCCATCCATCGATTGAAAACACGTTTTTAAAAGAGATTTCCGTACTCGGTATGGGAATAGCGGAACTCATTCTATTCATTTTTACGTTGTTTTTCCTATTTTATTCGATGCGTGCATTTTTGCAGGCACGATCTAAAGAGTTCGGGGTATTACTACTTCTCGGAATGGCAAAGCGCCAGCTGCACCGACTGATTTTCATCGAGACGATGCTACTTGGATTTGCCTCTATCATAAGTGGGATATTCCTCGGCTTCATGTTCTCCAAGTTCTTCTTTATGATCGTCAAAGCGATCGTACAGATTCCGATATTACCGCTTTATCTGTCATGGAAACCATTCGTGCTGACGATGGGTGCATTTCTTAGTTTATTCGCTATCATTTCATATATCGCACCCGTATTCATTCAGCAAGGACAAGTATCGGACTTATTAAATGGAGACATGGCGGTTCAGTCTGTTTATTCGTACTCGAAAAGCCGTGGAGTCTTTGGAGTCGTACTATTGCTGATGGCTTACGCGATGGCGGCACTCGTATCGCGCTCGAGTATTATCAGCCTGTTTTTCTTGCTGCCGCCACTCATTACGATCGGAACCTATTTCTTTTTCACGGACACCTTACCGCTCGTATTGCATGCACTGCGACGGCAAAAGAAATTCTTCTGGCGTGATTACTGGATGATCTCGATCTCGGAAAGCATCGTACGGTTAAAAGAAAATGCGCGGATGTTCTTTATCGTCACCATTGTGTCGACGGTCGCATTCATGTCTGTCGGTATTCTCGCGTCCCTGACGTCATTCGCCTCGCAATACCGCGAAGTGAATCCACTCGGTCTAGTGTATAAAAGTTTGCCGCATAATGAATTCGAGTACCCACATATCGCTCAATTGACGAATGAACTCGAGCAACAAGGTTTGGATTACTGGGCTGTGCGTTTCCGCGTACTTGAGCAACAGTCTTCCTACACAAAGAACAAAGTCAATATCGTCAAGTTGTCCGATCTGAATGAACTGGCCGCGACCTTTGGTGAGAAACCTCTTTCATTACGGATAGGACATGCGCTATTCCTACCGGCAACTGCCGCCGCAGCGAATCAATTGTCGACGGAGTCAGTCAATACTGAACTGGCCGACAGTAAAGTATCCCTCGAAATCGAAGGGGTCTATCCGTATAAACTATTTCCACCGAACGCACTCGGACTCAATACGATCGTCGTGAATCATTTGGATTTTGATCGCATTGAAGAACAAGCAGGGCGTGGTTCGTTGGCGTTTAATTATTACGCGTTTAACGTCTGGGACTGGCAGGAAACCAGAGAAATCGGACTGTCGATCAATGCGCAAGTACTTGCAGGGCTAGTGCTTGAAGATCGCGATCCGGTGCGGTATGAGTTCGAGAATCCGGGACTGAATTACTCGCATATCCGTATGACGTTCTCGTTGCTGTTGTTTATCGGCTTGTTGCTGGCGGGGGTATTTTTCCTCGCGTCGGGCAGTTTTATCTATTTCCGATTGTATACGTCGCTTACGCACGATCGGCGGCAGTATGCGGTGTTGCAGCGGATTGGGATGACGGATCGGGAGTTTAAGCGGATTGTGAATCGACAGCTGATCCCGCAGTTTTTCTTCCCGTGGGGCGTGTCGTTTATTCATAGTGTGTTTGCATTTTTGTCGTTGCAGGTGATTTGGGATGCGCTGGCTGAGATTTCGATTGTTAAGGAGCTGGCGCTCGTGCTCTGCGGCTTTGCGCTGATGCAGATTTTCTATTTCTACTTGATCCGCTGGCGTTATATTGCACATATTAAGGCACCTACTTCTTAAGGGAGTGGGTGTTTTTTTGTTTTGACTTAGTTGAGTTCAAGTGCAAGTTCAAGTTCAAGTTCAAGTTCAAGTTCAAGTTCAAGTGTGAGTGAATTTGTGAGTGGTTCGGGATGGAAGCTCCAGTTGGGGGACGCTTTCCCATGGGCCCGCGGTGAGCCAACTGTTCGCTGCGCTCTCTTAGTTGTCTCACCTGATCGGGCTGATCCATCGGGAGTCGCCCCCAACTTCCGCTTCCATCCTACGTTGATAGTGTGGTTACTCAGATCACTCATTGCCGATGGTGTGTTTAGGTGTTGTTGGGGTTTAACTTATTTAAGTTCAAGTTCAAGTACAAGTACAAGTACAAGTACAAGTACAAGTGTGAGTGAATTTGTGAGTGGTTCGGGATGGAAGCTCCAGTTGGGGGACGCTTTCCCATGGGCTCTCGGTGAGCCAACCAGGTCGCGTTGCTCCCTTTTGGTTGTCTCTCCTTTCGAGCTGATCCTGCGGGAAGAGCCGTAACGAAGAACGGCTTTTGCGAGTAAAAGCGCAGCGTTAGGAGCACATCTTTGCACTTCGCCCCCAACTTCCGCTTCCATCCTACATTATTAGTACGGATACTTAGATCAATTACTGTAAGTAGTGTTTGAATTATTGTTTTGTCTTTACTTATTTAGATTCAAATACTGAAGTTCAAAATCTATTACAACACTTACTTTAATGCACAACAAAAAGTATCAACCACTTACATTGCGAGGGATTGGAGCGTAGGAGGGGCGACTCTGGGAGGATCAGCGGGACAGGTGAAACACCCTGCGAGCGAAGCGAAGGGGTGTGGTTCACCGCCCGCCCTCCAGAAAGCGTCCCCTCCGAAGCGCAAATCCCCACCCCAACACCTTACCAGCCTACCCAAATAAATAAAGAATACAAATTTCTCAGTAAACTCTTGCCAATTAATTATTCTATTAGTATAATGAATGAATTACTGAATGGTTATTCATTCACTTGTTAGGGAGATGAAAGCATGAATCTAGTTTCGAGCGTCCGACAAACAGCGCAGACCAAGCCAAGTAAAATTGCCTATCACTTCATGGGGAAAGACACGACATACGCAGAGTTCGACATGTCCGTATCCATGTTCGCCAACGCACTACAAGACCTGGGAGTCAAACACGGAGACAAAGTGGCATTCCTACTTGGTAACACGCCGCACTATCTAATCTCACTCTATGCCACTATGCGCATCGGAGCGACAGCTGTGCCGATTAATCCGCTGTACACACCGGATGAGATTTCATTCATCCTGGAAAATAGCGACGCCAAAGCCGTTATTGCGATCGATCAACTCTTGCCACTAGTAGAAGTAGCGAGCCAGTCATTCCCGACGATTGAGAACTATGTCGTCTGTGAAATGAGTCCGGATGCAGGGGAGAAGTTAGCGGCATTGCCTGATTCGGTTAAGCCGAAAGTTCATCCATTTAGCCTCTTGATGAAGCAATCGAAGCCATTGACGGAAGTGGTAGAAGTTGACAAAAATGAAAGCGCTATCATCTTGTATACATCTGGAACGACAGGTCGTCCGAAAGGTGCTATGCTGACACACAAAAATATTTTCTCGAATGCACGCGACGTAGGGGACTATTTAGGCTTCTCGGAAAACGATAAAATCGTAGCGACGTTGCCTTTATTCCACGTATTCGCGTTGACAGTAGTTGCGAATGCACCACTCGTTAAAGGAGCGACGATTTTACTAGAGCCGCGCTTTAGCCCAGGGGAAATTTTCCATATGATTCGCGAGCAAAAGGCAACCGTATTTGCGGGAGTGCCTACGATGTATAACTTCCTTTATCAATATCCAGAGGGGAAAACGGAAGACTTTGAATCCATCAGACTAGCTATTTCAGGTGGATCTTCATTGCCTGTTTCATTGCTGCATGATTTTGAAGAGAAGTTCCAAGTTCGTGTTTCAGAAGGCTATGGCCTATCGGAAGCATCACCTGTTACTTGTTTCAATCCATTAGATCGCGACCGCGTTCCGGGATCGATCGGCACGAACATCATGAATGTCGAGAACAAAGTCGTCGATGAAATGGGTGAGGAAGTGCCTGACAATGAAGTCGGCGAATTAATTGTACGCGGACCGAATGTCATGAAAGGGTATTATAAAATGCCTGAAGAAACAGCTGCCACAATCCGTGACGGTTGGCTCTATACAGGAGACTTGGCGCGACGAGATGAAAACGGTTACTTTTATATCGTAGACCGAAAGAAAGATATGATTATCGTTGGTGGATTCAACGTGTATCCTCGTGAAGTAGAGGAAGTGCTGTTCAGTCACCGCGATATTGTGGAAGCGGCAGTCGTTGGTGTGCCGGATATGAATTTTGGTGAAGAAGTACAAGCTTATGTAGTACTAAAGAAAGGTTCGGAAGCTACGGAAGAGTCGTTGCAAGAATTTTGTGCGAAACGTTTGGTGAAGTACAAAGTTCCGAAGTCCATTCAGTTCCTAGATGAATTGCCAAAGAACACAACAGGCAAGATTCTGCGCCGTTCATTAAAAGATCAAATCAAAATATAATAGTAAAGCAAACGAGTGATTAGACGGTAACCGTCGATCACTCGTTTTTTTGTCGTTCGTTCTTTACACATCCATTGCCAAGAGGAGTATCGTCTTGTTATGGTTTAGGGAGATACATTCAAGTAATAGGAGGGATTAGATGAAAAAACGGCAGGTAGCAATTGAAGATTTATTCGAAACGAAATCGGTAACGAATCCGGTACTGGCACCAAATGATCAAGAAGCGGTATTTACGGTAACGGAGTTAAATAGAAAAGACAATACGTATTATTCTGCTATTCACCATATCGAGTTGGAGACAGGCGCTGTGACGCGGTGGACGTATGGCAAACAGCAAGTACGTGCGCCGAAATGGTCTGCGGACGGCAAGAAACTTGCGTTTATATCGAATCGTAGTGACACGGATCAACTTTATGTCATGCAAAAGGCTGGCGGAGAAGCACGTGCATTGACGAGCTGTACAGAAGGAATTGATTCATTCGAATGGTCACCGTGCGGCAAGAAAATTTGGTTTGCGGGGACTGTTAGAACGGGCGAAACGTTTTCTACTACGGAGAAAAAAGAAGGTAAAATGCCACGGCCGATCCGCGTGACGAACATGAAATACAAAGCGGATTTCGTCGGAGTACTGCCGCAAGAAGTTTACACACAAATCGGCTATGTCGATATCGCAACTTGCGCCATCTTTGATTTTACGTCGGAACCATTCGATCATACGCTTGAAGCGGTGTCGCATGACGGCAAGCAGTTGGTGATGGCCGTCAATCGCAATAAAGACGTCGATCATGACTTCAGTTTACCGTTAGTGCTCGTGGATATCGAGACGAAAAACGAAACGGTGATCCTTGACGAACAAGGATACTTCGGTGAGGTTGCTTTCTCAAAAGACGATCGCTATATCGCGTACACAGGTTATGCTTTGACGTTCGCCAACGTTACACAAGCAGATGTATTCGTCTATGACCAATCAAACGGTCAGACGATGAATCTGACAGCAGGCATCGACGCACCGATCGGAGACGAAAGTATATCTGATCACTTGCAGCAAACGATCGCACCAGGTGTCGTCTGGACAGAAGACGAGCAACTTTATTTCCAACTATCGAGTATGGGGGATGTTCGTCTATATGCGGCTACACTTGACGGCGCCATTTATCCTGCGACGGGCGAAGAAGAACATGTCTACGGCTATGATGTCGCTACTAATGCTGAATTTGCTTTGCTAACGGTCAGCACGATGACGAACCCAGGAGAACTGTATCGTCAAACGATAGCGACAGGCGAACGGACGAAGCTGACTTCATTCAATGAAGACTGGTTGAAGAAAGTAGAGTTGGTGGAGCCTGAAACGATTCACTATACGAACGGCAATGCAAACGTTCAAGGGTGGCTCATGAAGCCAGCGAACTTTACAGAAGGCGAAACGTATCCGTTGATCGTTGAAATACACGGTGGACCGCATGCGATGTACGGCTTTACGTATTTCCATGAGATGCAGGTGCTCGCAGCAGAAGGCTATGGCGTTCTCTATCTTAATCCACGCGGCAGTCACGGCTATAGTCAGGCGTTTGTCGATGCAGTGCGTGGCGATTACGGTGGCGGTGGATACGAAGATATTATGGCAGGGCTAGATGAAGTGTTGAAAACCGAAAACTGGATCGACGAAACACGTCTTGGCGTAACAGGGGGGAGCTATGGTGGCTTCATGACGAACTGGATCGTCGGACATACCAATCGCTTCAAAGCAGCTGTTACGCAACGATCGATCTGTAACTGGATCAGTTTCTTCGGCGTATCGAATATCGGCTACTACTTCACAGACTGGCATTTACAAGCTGGAATGAAAGATGTCGACAAGTTATGGAACCAATCACCGCTAAAATATGCAGAGAACATCGAGACACCGTTATTGATTCTTCACGCAGAACGAGATTTCGTCTGTCCAATCGAACAAGCGGAGCAATTGTATATAACGCTGAAAGATTTAGGCAAAGAGACAGAATTTGTCCGTTTCCCCGAATCTGATCATAATTTGTCAAGAACAGGGAAGCCGAATCTACGAATTGCGCGATTAGAAGAGATTACCGGGTGGTTTAAACGTTATCTATAAGGTAATATGAGATTGTATGCCCGAACGGCTATACATGCGAAATATTGTGTGTATAATGAGATACGAATTAAACATATAAAAACTACTTGAGAAGAGGTTCTGCATGATGGAAGAGCAATTACTATACAGAATAGAGTCGGATTTTATCGGTGACAAGAAAGTACCACAAGACGCGTATTATGGAATTCAAACATTGCGCGCAGCGGAAAACTTCCCGATCACGGGCTATCGCGTCAACCGCGACTTGATCCGTGCGATTGCAATTGTTAAAAAATCAGCTGCACAAGCTAACCGCGACATTGGTCAATTGGACGCGAATCTTGCCGAAGCGATTATCCAGGCGTCTGAAGAAGTAATCAATGGCGGATTGCGTGACCAATTCCTCGTCGACCCGATCCAAGGTGGAGCAGGAACGTCGGTCAATATGAACGCAAACGAAGTCATCGCCAACCGTGCGCTTGAAATTCTTGGCCACCAAAAAGGCGAATATGACATCATTAGCCCGAACACGCACGTAAACATGGCGCAGTCGACAAATGATGCATTCCCAACAGCCATCCATATCGCAACATTAATGAAAGTAGATAAATTACTAGAAGTGATGGAATCTCTTCATAAAACGTACTTGAAAAAGTCCATTGAGTTCCAATCGGTCTTGAAAATGGGCCGTACACACTTGCAAGACGCGGTTCCGATCCGTCTTGGACAAGAATTCGAAGCCTACGCAATGGTACTACGTCGTGACATCGAACGCGTTCGTGTATCACGTGTCTATTTATATGAAATCAACATGGGCGCAACAGCTGTCGGAACTGGCCTAAACGCAGACCCACTATATATCAAAAAAGTAGCTAGCTATCTTTCTGAAAACAGTGGCTTCGAACTAAAGTCTTCCACACACCTAGTAGACGCAACACAAAACACAGACTCGTACGTTCAAGTATCGGCAGCACTACGCGGCACGATGCTGAACCAGTCGAAAATCTGTAATGACCTGCGCCTCATGGCATCCGGTCCACGCACAGGTTTATCCGAAGTTTCATTGCCTGCAAGACAGCCTGGATCATCCATCATGCCAGGTAAAGTCAACCCAGTAATGGCAGAAGTCATGAACCAAGTGTCGTTCCAAGTAGTCGGTAACGATATGACAATCGCTTTGGCGTCTGAAGCTGGCCAGTTCGAATTAAACGTCATGGAGCCAGTATTGGTGTTTAACTTGCTGCAGTCATTGAAGATCATGACAAACGTCTTCGGCGTATTCCGCGACTATTGCCTAGACGGCATCACGGCACACGTTGAGCACTTGGAAGAGTATGTGGAGAAGAGTATCGGTATCATCACAGCGATCAACCCTCACGTTGGGTATGAAGTGGCGTCAGAGATTGCAAAAGAAGCATTACTGACGAACAAGTCCATCCGCGAGATTTGTATCGAGAGAAATATCCTGTCTAAAGAAGATCTGGATACGATTCTCCATCCGTTCGAGATGACGAAGCCTGGTATTTCGGGTAAAGAGTTGTTGAAGAAGAAGATTATACTTTCTAAATAAGGCTTTGAACTAGATAGGATACTTTGGGTAGTGGTTCCGGGAATGAGGCTCCAGACGGGACGCTTTCCTGCGGGCATGGCTTGAGCTTCCTCGTCCGCTTCGCTACCTGCGGGATCTCAAGGCTCATGCTATTCCCGCGGGAGTCGCCCGTCTTCCGCCCCATTCCCTACTTTGGTAGTGGAAGACACTTAGAAATTGTACTGGTATTTTAAGTGCTAATTTCTATGTACTAATTTTTAAAAGACTTAATGTCATTGAATCTAACAATGTATCACCACTATCCAGTTGATTGGAGTGGAAGGCGGCGACTCTGGGAGGATCAGGGCGACAGGCGAGACAACTAAGAGAGCGCAGCGAACAGTTGGCTCACCGCGCCCCCTCCGGAACGCGTCCGCCTGCAACGGAAATCAACGGCATTCAGAACACTACCCATTTATTCACGTTTCTTTCTAATCTCCAACTACTTTAAGTAAGAAGGAGTATCCCGCTATGAAAGTGCATAACATTATGGAAGTCGTCGTCCGTGACGTCATCTCCAAGTATAAAAACGAACTCAACATGCCTTGCACATGCGACCATTGCATGAACGACGTGCTCGCCATGACGCTCAACAACGTCAAACCGCAATACATCGTCGAAGAATCAAACAGCGCCTACATCCGCGCCGTCCACGAAGCCGACCGTCAAGGGGCAACCGCCATCTTGACGAAAGTCGCTTGGGCTGCCGGTATCGTCGGGCAAAATCCTAGATGCGACAACATGAAAAATCCTTCCGATCAATAATCGGAAGGTTTTTTGCTTATCTCAATAACGAAACTGTATCTTTCAAATTACTATTCACCGAGTTGATCAACATCTGATCACCCTTCGAACGAATATCCTGCTGGACGAATGTCATCATTTCCTTCGCCACATCAGTATCAGCTAACTTCGAAAGGGAAGTCGTTAAATTGTTTTCAAACACCAATGCGTTCGTTAAGTGATGCTGAATGCCTTCCATTTCCGAACCGACTTTCGTCAGCGTGCTTGAAACGATATTGATTGCCTTGTCCATCGTGGAAATTAATTGTTCCGCGTCTGTCCGTGTCGCAAGTGACGCACCGTCCAAGCCTAGCTTTGTCGTACTGACGTCGATATTGCCAATCGTCATCTGCTGTCCTGGATTGGCACCAACTTGTAACTTGATCGCGGTATCATCGCCAAGGATTTTCATCGTATTGAACTCGAGTTTACCTGCCGTATCATCAATGGCTTGTAGTATTTGCGACAATTCTTCGCTACTCGCTTGACGATCATTATCAGTCAACGTGCCATTTGCAGAAGCTACTGCCAATTCACGTCCACGTTGCAAGAGATCATTGATATTATTCAAGCCTTCATTGGACACTTCAAGTACAGAAAGTCCGTCTTGCATATTGCGTTGCGCTTGGGATAATCCCTTAATCTGAGCCCGCATCGTTTCGGAAATGGCCATGCCGGAAGCGTTTTGACTTCCTTTTTCCACTTTCGAACCACTGCTGAGCTTAGCGAGCGTCTTTTCCATGTCCGTTGCATTCCTTTGCATACGGTTCGAGGAAAGCGCAATATTCTCTGAGCTGTGTATTCGCATCCCTTCACCCACTTTTACGTATTCTATTGTATATCTTCACTTATATCGTCCAAATTCATATAAAATGAACAAATCTGGTCGATAATAAAAGTAAAAATAGTATGGAGTGATCCCGCATGTACGTGAAACGTGCGATAACAGCCTATCAAACGACCGTCAGCACCACGACGCCAATGCTCGACACGATGATTGAGCTGTTGAATGAAATGGGCAATGTGCTACAAAGTATGCAAAATGAAATTAAACAGCAACCCACAATAGAATTATCCGATCCGTTAAAGAAACTTCAGTATGCGCTGTTCGAATTAATGGCCGTCCTTGATCATCAAACAGAAGAAGGGGAGCGGCTGTTTTTGTTGTATGTATTGCTGAATCAAACACTGGTTTCAGTGCAGTTGAATAGACGGTATGAGCTATTGCCGGAAATTCGCGGACAAGTGATTTTATTGTCTGAAGCTTGGACTGAAGTACGTCAGCATCAACGGTTGCAGCGCTATCAGACGGATACAGTATAAAGAGATTGTCTGAAAGCCCTGGGAATGGGGCTTATCTGACAATCTCTTTGGTGTTTTGATTGGGAGAGTTGCGGGTGGTGCTTATAGTTGCTGGGTGAGTGCTCTATTGGGGTGTATGTCCGCTCTATGCGGCAGTCTGAGTGCTCTATCCGTCCGTTTATCCGCTCTATGCGACAGGCTGAGTGCTCTATCGTGGCGTTTGTCCGCTCTATGCGATGGGTTGAGTGCTCTATCAGGAAGTTTGTCCGCTCTATGCGATGGGTTGAGTGCTCTATCCGTCCGTTTATCCGCTCTATGCGACAAGCTGAGTGCTCTATCAGGCTGTTTCTCCGCTCTATGGGACGAGCTGAGTGCTCTATCAAGCCATTTATCCGCTCTATCCCAAAACCATTACTTCCCCTTAAACACAGGTTTCCGCTTCTCCGAAAAAGCAATCAACGCTTCCACACGATCCTCGGTCGGCATCGTCATCTCATACGCCTTCCGCTCAATCGCAAGCCCCGTCTGCAAGTCCGCCATCATGCCTTGCTTGATCGCAAACTTCGCCTGTTGAATCGCAATCGGTCCGTTAGCGAGCAATGAACCTACAAACGTATTCACCGTCTCTTCCAATGAATCCAAAGGCGCTTTCTGCGTCACCATACCTAACTGTAACGCTTCTTCAGCGGATACGCGTCGAGCTGTCAAAATGAGCTCCATCGCTTTCGATTCACCAATCAATCGAGGCAACCGTTGCGTGCCGCCAGCTCCAGGAATAATCGCGAGTCCAGTTTCCGTCAATCCCATCACCGCAATGTCCGCTGCAATCCGGAAGTCACAAGCTAGTGCTAGTTCCATGCCACCACCGAATGCAAAGCCGTTGATGACCGCAATGGTTGGCTGGGGGAGTTGGTCAATCATCGTAAAGACGTCACCGATCTTGTTCAGATTGCGACGGACCATGGATTCCGTCAATGTCTTGCGTTCTTTTAAGTCAGCTCCCACGCTAAATGCTCTATCGCCGCTGCCTGTAAATACGACTACTCGCACGTCGGGATCGATCCGGATACCTTCGACTACTTGCCCAAGTTCGAGTAGTAGTTGGTAGTTGAATGCATTCATAGAATCGGGTCGGTTAAGTGTCACGTACGCTACTGCATCTTTTTGTTCGTAGATAATTTCCTGCATGGTCAAACGCCTCCTTGAAGTGTCTAGTCTAGTTACACGATAGCATGAAAGGGCTTACTTCGTCAGTTTTGAAGAGTGGAAGGGGAAGGGCATCGTTACGCTGCGTTCCAGGCGGACGCGTTCGGGAGGGCCCGCGGTAAGCCAACCAGTTCGCTTCGCTCTCTCTTGGTTGTCTTACCTGATCGGTCTGATCCTCCCCGAGTCGCCGCCTTCCACTCCGCTTCACTAGTGTTCTCTTTCAGATTGTGTCAGCTCAAAGTCTTATGTTGAACTTGAACTAGATCTTAGTCCTAAGTTCAATAAGTAACATGAAGTGCCACCCCACTAAAAGTAGGATTGGAGCGTAGGAGGGGGGCGACTCCGAGAGGATCAGCGTGAGCCTTGAGATCCCGCAGGTAGCGAAGCGGACGAGGAAGCTCAAGCCACGCCCTCCGGAAAGCGTCCCCCTCCGAAGCGCAAATCCTCTCCCGTATCCAATGTCCGCTTCACAGATGCCAACTCCAACGATTTCAGGTAGAATAAGTAACAGGAGTTGATCATATTGAAAACAGCGATTGTGACAGATACGACGGCGTATGTGCCGGATGACATAAAAGCAGAACTTGGGATCCATACCATCCCCTTACTCGTAACCATCGAAGGCAAAGAATTCAAAGAAGAAGTCGACCTTACAACCGAAGCATTCTACGAAATGGTACGCGGCAAAGGCCCGCTACCGAAAACATCACAACCCGCAATCGGTGACTTCCAAACCCTATACAGCGAACTCGCCAAAGACTACGACGCAGTCATTTCCATCCACCTTTCAAGCGGCATCAGCGGAACCTATATGGGCGCTGTACAGGCTGCCGAACTCGTGCCGGAAATTGAAGTGCTGCCGTTCGACTCGGAAATTTCAGCCTATCCCCAAGGCTTCTACGCCATCCGTGCTGCAGAGCTTGCGAATGAAGGCGTACACCCACATGCGATCATAGAAGAACTAAAAGAAATGCAAAAAGACGTCAGTGCCTATTTTATGGTGGCGGACTTATCGCATCTGCAACGTGGCGGTCGTTTATCCGGTGCACAGGCATTAGTTGGCGGCTTACTACAAGTAAAGCCGATCTTGCATTTCGTAGACAAAATCATCGTGCCGTTTGAGAAAATCCGTACGACGCGAAAAGCGATGAAGCGCATTTCAGATTTACTCGCGGAAGACGCAAAGAATTCATTGCTGGATGCAGCTGTGATCCATGCGAATCGCTATGACGACGCAGTAGAATGGAAGAAACAATTAGAAGAAAAACACCCGAATGTCGATTTCACGATCAGTCACTTTGGTCCGGTCATCGGCACCCATCTTGGAGAAGGGGCGATGGGACTCGGCTGGGTGAAACGACGCGGAACCTGAACAGGGGGAAGTACATGGCCGAACACTTAAAAGAATTTCTGGCAGGGCGCATTTGGTTGCGTCATCTTTTGCCGTTTTCGGAAACAGTCGTGGACGAAGCAATTAGTCAAGGCGACATCCATATAGAAAAAGGCGTGACAACGAAAAAAATATGGCATGGGACGCACTATCGTTGTCAGCGTTGCCATAATGAAAATCGGACTCGCTTCACCGTATTTATGTGTGCTCAATGCGAAGCACCGTGCGCTTACTGCAGAAACTGTCTGAACATGGGGCGGGTATCGTGCTGTTCCGATTTACTAACGTGGACAGGCACGCCACCCACTTATCCAACGACCCACCGTATGAACTGGCAAGGGAATTTAACACCTTCGCAGCAAAAAGCGACGAATGAATTGCTTGAAAGTACGAAACAAGGGGTATCTCATTTACTCTACGCGGTGTGTGGATCAGGGAAGACGGAAATGCTGTTTCAGCCTATTCACTATTTACTAAAAGAAGGCAAGCGGGTATGTCTCGCAGCACCGCGTGTGGACGTTATTTTGGAACTGTTGCCACGGTTAACGACGGCTTTTCCTGATACGAAAGTAGAAGCGTTGTATGGCGGGGCGGAAGTAGAACACTTCGACGCACAGCTGATTCTAGCGACGACCCATCAGCTCTATCGTTTTCACGAAGCGTTTGACGCGATCTTCGTTTATGAAGCCGACGCGTTTCCGTATACGGCGGATGAAACATTGCAGCGAGCGGTCCGAAAAGCCGCAAAACCGAATGCACCGATTCATTTCGTCACGGCAACTCCTTCGGGTCAGTTGCTTGCTATGAATAAAAAGCAAGGCAATATCTCCGTTCTCGCAAGACGTTATCACGGCCAGCCGCTACCGGTACCGCGAAGCGTTGCGTTATGGAATTACGAGAAGCAGCTGAAAAAGAAACGGATTCCAGCGAAATTACTACGCTGGACGACCGAACGTCTTGATAAGCAACAACCATTCCTCATCTTCTTTCATCAAATTGAACTGATGGAACTGGCGGAACCGTTATTTCAGCAACTCGATGAACGAATTTGTGCAGTTCATGCGGAACATGATGACCGCAAAGAACGCGTGCAGTTGCTGAGACAGAAAAAGATTCCCGGCCTCCTAACGACAACGATTCTCGAGCGGGGGATTACGATACCGAACGTGCAAGTGGCGGTTGTTGGGGCGGAGCAGACGATCTTCAATAAAGGCGCATTGATTCAAATCGGTGGACGCGTCGGTCGATCCGTTCCGAACACGTCAGGCGACTTTGTACTATTCCACCAAGGTATTACGCGCGCCATGGATGAAGCAAAACGGGAAATCCGCAAGCTGAACCATACTGAGGTGCCGCAATGACGTGTTTAATCTGCGACAAACCTCTGCACGACCAGCCCACTTGGCAACATTTCCTCGGTATTCAGAAAGACACATCCGCTTGTCCCATCTGTTTTGAGAAGTTCGAACGCATCGATTGTATCGAACAAGACGACGTACTCGATTCTGTTCATTCGCTCTATGCATATAATGAAGCAGCGAGAGAGTACTTGCACCAGTTCAAGTTCATGCAAGACGTGGCGCTCGCACAAATCTTCGCGTCGTCGTTACGTAGCGTACTGAACAATTCCAAGAAAATCATCGTGCCGATTCCTATGCATCCGATCAATAAAATAAGGCGAACTTTTTCTCAAGTGGATGCGTTACTAGAAGCAGCGAATATTCCGTATCAATCACTACTCGGGAAAACGACGGAATCGGTTATGGGTGAAAAATCTCGTAGCGAACGCTTGGCGATGACTGAACTATTTCAAGTAACGGCCGATATACCAAGTAATGAAGCAGTGTATGTGCTTGTGGACGATATTTATACGACGGGTACAACATTGCGTCACGCGGCACGAGCACTGAAACAGCGTGGGATACACCGAGTAGAAGCTGTGACGTTATTCAGACCTATAAGAGAGAAGTGATGGAGATGGCGGAAGCAAGAAATTGTCCGACATGTGGCAGTATGTTTAATTACACGGGCCTTCGGGATGTTTGTTCAACGTGTGCACAGGCGGAAGAGACGATGTATGAATCGGTTTATAAGTTTTTACGCAGACGAGAAAACCGTGCAGCGAATATTGACCGGATCGTCGAAGTTACAGGCGTGACGGAAGAATTACTGCATCGCTGGGTACGTAAAGGAAGACTGCAGCCTGCATTATTCCCGAACTTAGGCTACCCATGTGATAAATGTGGCGCATTAACATCGACGGGCAAGATCTGTGACAAATGTACGGAAGAGATTCAAGCGGATCTACGGACGTTTGACGCAGCGGTTGAACTTCGTGAAGCAATTAAAGCGCAAGACAAAGGCGCGTACCATGCACAAAAAGACCGAGGATGACAAGCAAGCGATACGAGCAGTTGGTACTGCTCGTTTTTTCGTCCAAAAGTCTCTAAACTTTTCGGTAAATCTGCCGAAATAAAGAGTAGGACCCAAATGCAACGTAAGATTTGAAAGGAGCGAGACGTATGAAAGTAGAAGGATTCAAACCACAAGCTGTCAATCCATATAGGAGTCAGCAAATGAAAGTAGATCAGACAAAGCAAGCAGCACAAGTGAAAACAGATAAACTCGAAATTTCATCGGAAGCGAAAAAGTTATCTGCGGCTTCACCGATTGAATCGGCTAGACAACAACGTGTGCAGGAACTAAAAGCGCAAGTGCAGTCTGGAGACTATCAAGTAGATGCGAGCAAACTCGCTTCGAATATGCTGTCGTATTTCAATAAGCTATAAAGAAAGTAGGGTTACACATGTCCATTGAACCAATTTTGACAACGCTCAATCACTTGGAAACACTGCATACGAGCTTGCTCCGTCTTTCAAACGACAAGACCGCATTGCTAAAAAGCGGCGACATCGAGGGAATTGACCAGCTGTTGAAGGAGGAGCAATCTCACCTAGCGGCTATTGTGCAAATGGACCAGAAGCGTGTACAGGAAGTGAAGCAGTATTTGACCGCACAAGGAAGTGCAGTACCTGCCGAACCGACGATGACACAATTAATCGAACTGGCAAGAATTCCGGACAAAGATCCGTTAGCAGAGGCGAGGGACCGTCTCCTGCATGCGATTCATGAGTTGAAACAGCAAAACGACCTCAACCAGCAACTGACCTACCAATCTCTTCAATTTGTGAATCTATCGCTGGACATGGTCCGTCCGCGTCCGGAAACCGTCAACTATTCGAAAAACGAAGTACAAGGGCAGTCACAAAGCGGAGCCAAAACGAAGCTCTCTTCATTCGACTCCCAAGCATAAGGAGGACACAACATGCGCTCGACATTCATGGGACTTGAAACTAGCAAACGCGGATTGTATACACAGCAATCCGCTCTTTATACGACAGGGCATAATATTGGGAACGCGAACACGCCTGGTTACTCACGACAGCGTGTGAACATGCAGTCGACTTCTGGGTTTCCAGGAGTAGGAATGAATGCAGGCACGATGCCAGGATTCCTTGGGACAGGTGTAGAAGCAGGGAGTATTCAGCGGATTCGTGACTCGTTTGTAGATCATCAGTTTCGTAGTGAATCAACGAAGCTCGGCTACTGGGAATCTCGTTCGAATGCGATTGCGCAGATGGAAGATGTCATTGGTGAGCCTTCTGAGTATGGGTTGCAGCAGTCGATGAGCGACTTTTGGCAATCTTTGCAGACACTTGCGGCGAATCCGGAGAACGGTGGAGCTCGCGCGGTAGTTGTAGAGCGTGGAGCTGCGGTGGCGGATTCGTTTAATTATATTTATAAATCTGTTTCTGAGATTAAAGGAAACTTAGGCGATGAAATTGACTTTGGTACGAAGACGATCAATTCTTTGCTTAGTCAAATTGGTGAGTTAAATAAACAAATCGCTACGGTAGAACCGAATGGTTATTTACCGAATGATTTATATGATGCACGTGATGGGTTACTGGATCAGTTATCGAGTTTAGTGCCGATTGAAACTAGTTATGAAAAAACTGGGGGACGTGCGCCTGCTATTGCGGAAGGTACGGTCACAGTTAAAATTAAGACAACTGGTGACGCTATTACAGTAGTTCAAAAAGATAAAGTAGCAGAAATGAGCATAAATGGTAAAGTGGATGGTACTTTGCCTACTGCGATGACAGGCTTTACATTTACAGGCGGACCGATTACAGAACCAGAAGGCAAGTCGCTAGATGTTAACGACATGGTCAAGAGTGGAGAATTGAGATCGCTTGTAGAGTCGTATGGCTATGTGGATAAAAATGCACCTGCAGCTGATAATATAAAAGGCTTATATCCCGAGATGATGGCGAAATTGGATAAAATGGCGAATGCATTTGCGGAAGCCTTTAATAAGGTTCATGAAAGTGGAACTGACTTAAATGGTGATGGAGGGAAGCCTTTCTTTGTCAAGAATGATAACACGGGTAAATTCACTGCAAGTAATATATCCGTAAACGAAGCTATACGCAAAGACCCTAACTTATTGGCTGCGTCTACTTCACCAATAGGCAGTGCAGAAGTCGGTAATGGCCAAAATGCTAAAAACCTTGGGGATGTATTCTTCGATAAAAAAGTTGGATTAGACGGATCTAGCGTGCAAAGCTTCTACGCACAAGCCATCGGGCAACTCGGCGTAGAAGGACAACAAGCCATCAAAATGACCGATAGCTCCGGTACATTATTATTGTCCGTTTCCAACAGACGCGACTCAATCAGTTCCGTCTCACTAGACGAAGAAATGACCGACATGATCCGCTTCCAACAAGCATACAACGCATCTGCCCGTATGATTACCGTGATGGATGAAGCACTCGACAAAATCATCAACGGAATGGGTACGGTAGGCAGATAATGAAGGAGGAATTCTCATGCGTGTAACACAATCCATGCTATCTCAAAACATGCTGCGTAACTTATCCGGCAGCTACAATAAAATGGGTAAGCTACAAGAACAATTGAATACAGGTAAGAAAGTTACTCGTCCATCCGATGACCCTGTTGTCGTGATGAAAGGCATGGGGTATGGCATGCAAGTGAACAAAGTTGAACAGTATCAAAAGAACATGGGTGAAGTGAACAACTGGCTCGATAGTTCGGATGATGCGCTAGACGGAGTGGGACAAGTGTTGCAACGATTAAAAGAGCTTGCTACGAATGCTTCCAATACTGGTGCGATGACAGAGACTGATCGCAAGGCAATTGAAACAGAAGTCGGGCAACTGCGTGAGCATCTACAGGATGTCGCAAATACTAAAGTAGGAGACAAACATATCTTCAGTGGAAGTATGACGGATAAGCCACTTTACAACAAAGAAAACAAAAGCTTCGAAACTGGTGATGCATACAAAAGCGATGTGTCGATTGAAGTATTTGACGGAGTTAATCTGCGCGTAAGTACGGACGTCAGCAAAATGTTCAGTGATATCGACGGCCTGCTCGATAAAGTCAAAGATCTTACTGGTACCGGTTCGTCTAATGACGGAAACAGCTTTGGTAAAATGATCAGCGATATCGACGGTCAATTGGATGTTGTTCTTTCAAAACGCGCAGATATCGGTGCCCGTTCGAACCGCGCAGAACTAATGCATAACCGTCTCGAAATGCAAGAAGGCGCCGCAAAAAAGCAGCGTTCCCAAAATGAAGACGTCGACTATGAAAAAACGATTACGGACCTGATCACATCAGAGTCCATCCATCGTGCCACATTATCAGTAGGCGCACGAATCATGCAACCTTCTTTAATGGATTTCTTGCGCTAACAAACTAGGCGGACACTGTGCAAGTGTCCGCTGTTTTTTATACAGAAAAGTAAGGGAAGGTGGAGAACGTGAACATACCGCAGCTTCAAATCCAAACGACACCTGCAAAAATCGACTTGCAGGTGACAAAGCCTGTCCAAGAAATTCAGCAGCCGAAAGCTACATTAAGCATAGAACAGCCAGCAGCGATTCTTGAAATGTCCACCACACGTCCGCAACTATCACTCGATACAACAGAAAACCGTGCGGATCTAGACTTAAAAAGTGTATTCCGTCGCACTTCTGAAAACGCGCAATACGGTATGCAGAAAGTGCAAGAAGGTGCAGGGCGCCGCGCACAAGAAGGCCAACAACTCATGAAAATCGAGAACGGTGCTTCGATTGCGGACATCGTCAAACAAAATACCGAGCGTCCCATGGCGGATATGCAAGTGAAATTTGTTGGAGACCGTACGAAAGTAAAAATGAGCTTTTCTGAAGGATCACTGGATATTAATGTGACACCGCAGAAGCCGAAAATTGATTCGCAAATCAACAAACCGATCCACAATTACACACCTGGGAAAGTATCCGTTGAAATGGCACAGTACGGATCGATTCAAATTGATTGGAAAGCTTAATAAAGGAGAGATATCTAGTGACACCACAATTAAAAAAAATCACAACAAAATTCCACGACAAAATAGAAGTAGATCTATCCAAAGCATGGCATTTCCCAAAAGGCCTTCCAGGATTTGAAGACGAAGAAGAATTCGTCATCTTGCCAATCGGAGATAATCAACAATTTCAAGTATTGCAGTCGACAAAAGAAGCAGGCGTAGCATTCGTCGTAGCGAATCCGTACAAAATCGTAGAAGAGTATGACTTCAAAGTAGATGATCCAACAATTGATTTACTGGGAGTGAAAAGCCCGGAAGAATTAATGGTACTCGGCATCGTCTTCATTAAAGAACCTTTTGAAGAATCTACCATCAACCTACAGGCACCACTTCTGTTCCACACAAACAACAGAAAAGCTAAACAAATGGTATTGAATGATAAGCGCTATCTTATCAAGCATCCAATCGATGAAAAGAAATTGGATGAAATGAAAGAAAAAACAACTAGCGGAAAGAGTGAATAATATGTTAGTACTCTCACGCAAAGCAGGCGATACGATTAAAATCGCAGACAATATAGAAGTGAAGATTTTGGAAGTAAAAGGCGATACGGTACGGGTGGGTATAGAGGCACCTAAGTCAGTGGATATTGTACGTGGTGAACTGATTCAATCTATTAAAGAAACGAATACCGAATCCCTGACATTAGATATTGATTGGTACTCAAAACTAAAAGATAAAAAGTAAACACAAATAGAATATCTAGAAAGCAAGCGCCATCTTTTCTTCACATTTCAAATAAATTGAAAAAAGATTTATTAAACTACTAAACACTCTAGTCACCCATCCGATATTAGTAGTGTAAGCGGCAGAGAGCGTCCGGCCGGCACTCAAAATCGTAAAACAAATAAGGGACACAAGGACGTGTACCCAACAAACACTCAAGGAGGAAATTAACATGATTATCAATCACAACATGGCAGCAATGAACACACATCGTCAACTAGGTTCAAACAACGCAGCGGCAGCTAACAACATCGAGAAATTATCTTCAGGTCTTAAAATCAACCGTGCAGGAGACGATGCAGCGGGTCTAGCAATCTCTGAGAAAATGCGTGGACAGATTCGTGGATTGGATATGGCTCAAAAGAACTCACAGGATGGTATCTCTTTAATTCAAACTGCTGAGGGATCACTAAACGAAACACATGATATTCTACAACGTATGCGTGAACTAGCGGTACAAGCTGGTAACGATACAAACGTTGCTGGAGATCGTGAAGAAATTCAAAAAGAACTTAACCAACTAACATCAGAAATTAACCGTATTGGTAATACAACAGAGTTTAACCAAAAGAAATTAATTAATGGTGATTTGTCATCTAAAAAAGAAATAACACCTGCAGTTACAACACCAGCTACAACAGTAGATGTTACAAAAGCTGTTGAGCAGACAATTAAAGTTGGTGAAGAGCCTATTGCATGGGGTGCAGGTTCCAAAGCAAATATTGATGTTAAATTGACTGGTTCAGCCGATAATGGATTTTCTTGGAATAATTTGGCGGACGCCGATGCAGGTTCTATTACTATCAAAAAAATGGGTGAAAACTTTGAAGTTTCTTATTCTGGAGAAGATGGTGCTGCAAAGAAATTAGATATTAATGCTGATAAAATGGCACTCGATGCTGCTACTGGAACATATTCTTATGACAACCAAGGAATTTCATTCTCTTTCAGTAAAGCAGACGCTGCTGACTGGGCAGATACAGAATCTGTAACAATTGATTTGTCCAAAACAGGATCAGGTGTTGATAGAACTGGTACAATTAATACTGTTCCTAAAAGTGTTGAGCTTGCAGTAACTGGAGGAACTGGGGATGCAAGTGCAGCAGTTTCAGATATCGCGATTGCGAGCGGCAGTTCTAATCTTGCAAATGTTGATAGTTTGGAAATTGAATGGGATGAAACAGCTGGAACATTTACAGCAACCCAAAAAGCTGGACTTGACACGGTGTCAACGACTGAATTCTCGTTAGCAGCTGGAGAAACATTAGATTTTAAACAAGATGGAATCTCATTTACGTTTACAGCAACTGGAGATACTTCGGGTGATGGAAATATTAAAGGTACTTTCGCTCTAAAAACAGAAACTAAAGAGGTCACAGTTGCTGGAGAAGTAACAACAGCAGCGGTTACAAAGGATCAGTCGGCTCAATTCCAAATCGGAGCTAACGAAGGACAATCCATGTCTGTTGGTATTGAGGATATGCGTGCGGTTGCTCTTGGTATCGCAACGGTAGGAACAGTAAATGATAAACTAGGAGTAACAAATGGAACAGACAATGTAGTTGCGGAGCAAGCACTTGACGTTTCTTCACACGAAAAAGCAGCTGCAGCCGTTTCTACTATTCAAGATGCAATTGATAAAGTGTCTAGCGAACGTTCAAAACTCGGTGCATCACAAAACCGTTTAGAACATACAATCAACAACTTAGGAACATCGTCAGAAAACTTAACATCTGCGGAATCACGTATTCGCGATGTGGATTATGTCTTAGCAGCGTAAGCTGTAACAGACACAGTCGTCCTGACTGGTAACGGTTAGAGAGTACGACCGGGTGAATTGCTGGAAACCCCTGAAACTGTTCTTGCTACAACGTAACTGGAAACGGTCAGCGTGAATGCTTGAAAAAAGAACAGATTGGGCAATCAGCAGCCAAGCTCCTGTCTCGAAAGAGTGGAGAAGGTTCAACGACTAGGATAGACCATCTAAGGCGCCAAGCTATGGTGATGAAATCCGTAGGAAACACAAGTCTGAGTAACTTGTAAATCCGAAGTGCCCGGCCCCTACCGAAGTGTGGAGGGTGAAGATATAGTCTAGTCATTAGTGAAAGCTAATGTTCGCACGATGGCGAAAGAGATGATGGACTTTACGAAGAACAACATCTTAACTCAAGCAGCACAAGCAATGCTTTCTCAATCGAGCCAAGCATCGAACGGAATTCTACAACTCCTTCGATAAATGGTTCAGGGACGCCTATTCGGTAACGGATAGGACGCATAACTGGGTGAATTGCTGGAACCTCCTGAAGTCTACTTTCCTACAACGCAGCTGGAAACGGCAAACGTGAATGGTCGAAAAGAAGTAGAATTGGACAATCAGCAGCCAAGCTCCTGTGAGGAAACTCTGGAGAAGGTTCAACGACTAGGATATACCGTCTAAGGCAAACAAGCTATGACGATGAAATCCGTAGGGCGTCAACAGACGTTCGAAGTGCCCAGCATCCTAGGTATTTAGATACAAGGATGGAGATATAGTCTAGTCCTAATTGGAAATGATTAGGGGCTCCGCAAGCCAACCAACAGCCTCAGGGCGTATTACAACTATTACGTTAATAGTTATTTTGAACTACAAAAGAGACTTCTTCCGAGAAGTCTCTTTTTCTATAGATATTTTTGTTTTCGTAGTTCACGGATTTTATAAACAATTGACCCGTAGCTGCGTCCGAGTGCATCAGCTATTTGCTGATCCGTATTGCCGGACTGCTTCATAGATTTAATAGTTTGTATTTCATGGGAAGTGTAAAGCGGTCTTCGGTCTCTGGAGCTGGTCAATAGTTGATAGCCCGCGTACTTGTGATGCCACCTTTGTTTTTCTATATAGAAACGGTAATGCCAGTTAGTTTTATAGCTCATGGCAGGACAGGTAACAGTAACCGGTTCTATGTCGTGCAGAAACAGCAAGGTATCAGCTGTCTTGCTGGTACGTAAATAATAACCATTGCCGCTCGGCGTTCTTGTAAGAGTGAATTGGGCAGCAGTTAATTTTTTGATCTGTTCATTTAGTAATGACAATTCATCAAACGTGAAGCATTGCAGATAAAGGGCTATGTGAGGCGTAATATAAATATTTTTGTCATTGTGATTTATTCTGGTAGATAGAAGCAGCGATCCATCATCCATATAGATCGTTGCCAGACTATGCAAATCGGTTAAATTATCAAGTTGATTTGTCGGCAGACGCTTGGTTCTTCTATTGTATTCATTTTTCTCGCTGTAAAAATCAGATTGTAAATCACTCCATAAATTATCAATCTTCGAATCAATCACGATACTTTCTCGATTAAATACGAGGTAAGGATGAAGCTTCATAACTTTCCAGGCACGGTAATCGTATTGCTTAATAGAGAAATGTTCATAATAGCTACTTCTGATCCCCATAGATTTTGATGGGACGTATCTCAGAGAACCATCTCCAATAATAGAACCGAGTATTATATTTTGTTGTATAGTGGAAAGATCATCCAATGTATTCAGCGGTCGCGGTGAAATGCTGTTATGCTGATGGAAACACTCTTGCACAATCTCACCTAACGTTAAACCTGTCGAAGCTTGGACAGAACATAGAGCGTGTTGATTTTCTTCAGTCAAGCTCACTTGATAGCGTGTAGATTCATTGTTCTCTTGCCTCGCGTAATTCAATCTTTGGAAGTTGTCTCCTGTTACTTGGATAGAAGAAGCATATTGCTGAATCATTTGATTGATCTCTTTAGTAGGGGCAGGAATAGAAATTTGATTAGGCAGTCGTATAGTTGTCCGTTTCGCGACCGGCTTGTGGACTGCTAGGTCTTTTACTTTATAAGCGAACAAAGGATGGATCCAAGGTGTTACTATACTTAGGAAGTATTTGATTTGCAGTTGGTCATAGAGTATTAATCTCTTCTGTCCATCTACTGCAAACAGCAAACTTAATTTACTATTCATTACATATTGCAGTAATCGAAGCTCTTCGTCAGTCCATTGCTCAGTAGAGAGGATCAACTTCTCCAGTGTCCCGTTTTCTTTCACTTTCAAGTGACCGCAGTCCTGGTACCACCACGCGAGAGTCTGATCGGTCATATGCTGTTCAACAAACTCGAGAGGTATGCCCTTGAAGCTGTTCTGATACCAAGTGGAGTATAACGCATCAGCGGTCGCACAGGGAGCAGATTCGATCACCACACGCTCTGTATAGCCGATTTTACTTCGTGTATCCGTTGTCTGCTCTTTTTTTATAACGAAGCTCGGTAAATAGGATTGTAACTGTTGATAACAGGAATGAGCCCATTCAGTATGCTTTGTATGGAAAGTGAATCGAAAATACTTATGGCTAGTTGAGGAAGAAATAATACGTCCACTGCCAAGCAACAATGCACATAACAAGCTGTTTAATTTTTCTGTAGAAGAAGGTAGCGAACTTGTTTCGGGATTACTATTTTTACAATGGGCGGTGTATTGCTCCTTTGCAGCTTTACTATCTTCTAGTAAATAGCCGTAAGATCGTGAATGAGTAGCGTACTTCAATGTTCCAATCGTCATAGCGAGCCCTCCTATAAGATAAGAATATATGTTCTTATTATATAATAGTGGAAGAGTAATAGCTAATAATAATCTGATAATTGAACTGGTATGCAAGTGTAAAGGAGGAGTAGCAAATGGCGGATCACTCAGAAGAAATCGAGCGGTTGAAAGAACAACTGGAGCAGGTTAAACAGCAGGATCGGATATTGGAAGAGATCGAGAAGCGGTTGTATAAGATGAAGGAGATTGCGGAGTATGCTTCGAGGTTTCGGCTTAGTGGGGATGAAGTGCGGGAGTTGGAGGGGCAGATTGAGGAGCATAGGGCGGTGGTTGAGTCGTTGCGAAACTATTTAGATTCATAAGATGTCGTCTCCACATTCGTAATTTATTGGTCAAAAAATAAACCAGCCGACTATATGACTGGTTTAAAAGGTATTATTAGTATCCTAGTATTGGATTAGTAAAATTAGTTTTGCAACCATTTTTATCGCAAGTGATTTGTGAACTAGTGTTGCTCCAGTGACTTGCCTGAGTATTGGTATTAAGTGATGGGTACCTGTGCAAGAAACTAACCAAGTATACTGATAGGATGAATAAGGAACTAATATTCCAGTATTAGAAATTTTGAAGGAGAAGAGACTATTATGAATTATCCTTTCGACTATTTTATAAAAGATGGGACAATTGGATTTTATCAGTCCGCCCAAATTTTAAGTATTATTCTATGCGATCGATCACTAGCAAATCCGATATTCCACAATGTTTATACCATTGTGACGCTCCAAGAAAGAAAGGCACCAATATTAAATAAAATACAATATGGAACTCAAAAACCGCTTACAATCGATAAAAAACATTCACTTATGATTACTTACCAGAATGTTGGAGTAAAGACTGTCTTAGCGCTTTATCACTCTCTTTCAGAGCATGGTATGTGGCAGCAGCCTCAATCTGATGTACCGCTAACCTTAGAAGATTTGACAGCACTACCTCCAGTATTTGTTCCTGGTAATCCTGTTCCGCCTATTCATTCAGGAATAAAAAATCCGTTTCGTCACTCTCATTATTTATTTGAGTTTTACGCTAACAAAAAGAAAACATTTGAATCGTTTTCTGATAATCAGCAAAAGAAAATCACAAAATGGATCTTGGAACATTTACCTATTGATTTACAGCGACTTACAGATAGATGGGGGAATATTATTTTTCAACTTCCTATCACATTACTAAATGTAGAGGAACGAGGGTCGGCTGATTTTAGTACTAAAAAAGTTGTGGAAATTACTTGGCATACGAAACTTGATGATATTTTGCCTGAAGTTTCTGTTGTTGCAGTTGCCTCTTATGATCAAACAATTCACAGCTATGGTGAATCCGTTGGTACCCATACACTGCATGAAGTTGAAATTGGAAGTACAGAAGGTCTTATTTCCACTTCAGTCGTACGTAATTCCGATAAACTTCTTTTATATAAAGATACTGCTTCGTTAATGAAACAAATCAATTTTAATATGAGCATAGCCTCTACCAAGAAACGATGGGTTCAAATCGATGCGGATAAAAAAGGAAATCCAAAAGACCGGTATATCGATTTGCGTCATGTGGAGAACCCAACAATTATTGGGAAACAATTAGAGTGGAAGGAAAGAGTTTCCAAGCGTCAACATGAGGAATCAGTTAAAAAGCTAGAACTTAAAAAGTCATTTGTCCAGTATGGCACTAACGGAAAGAAGGAACGTGAAAGAGCATTATCTGATATTCGTGAACTTATCCAGACCTACGGAGAAAATGGTGCCTATCTTTGGGACCCGTACTGTGATGGCAATGATATATTAAACACTTTATATTTTAATAGCTCATATGGTGTCCCGCTAAGGGTCATTACTTCAATTTCTAAAGAAGACAAGAAGGAGTTTGCTGATAAGGAAGGGAATAATGACGCAGTATTTAAAGGAAAGAAGCAAGAGATGATAGATCAATTAATGACTAAGAGCAACCACGAAGGGATTCAACTTGAGGTTCGTTGTCAATATGCCGAGCACGGTTGGAAATTCCATGATCGTTTTCTTCTCTTTCCAGGCAATCCGCCTGCCGTTTGGTCGTTAGGCACTTCACTAAATAGTATAGGTTCATCTCATTCTATCTTATTGAGAGTAGAGCATGCTCAACCGGTTATCGATGCTTTTATAGACTTATGGAATGAGCTGGAGGGAGTAGTAATATGGCCGCCGAAGATCGATTCTTAAAAGAAAAACGAGAAGAATGGACTTTCTATCAATATCATAATGAAAAATGGCTAAGGGTATTTGAAGAAATAGATGAGGATTTGAAATTACAGAATGCATCAAAACGAATAAAACAATGGGAACAGTGGACAGACGGTTTCTTGCTATTCTATAAGGACACAATTGCTCAGGAGGTAAGCGGGAAAAGAGAAGGAAGCTCATTAACGAAAGTTCGTTACTCTACAAAAGAGGTGTTTCGTGAATTCCATTCCTTCGAGAGAAAAAGCAATATCGAAAAATACAAAGTTGAGGCTGATTTTCTGCTCTCTTCCATTTGCTCTCCTGAAAAAAAAGAAGGGTGGAGAGAATGGCTTTTAACAGGATGGTTTCCTCATTTAAACTTTGAACCTTTACAGGAAGAAGCAAAGCTGAGATATAGGACAGATGCTTTACGCCTTGTAATAGGAGCTTTGAGCGGTATCATGGCATGTGACTATGATAATAAACAACAGATGAAACGTATTGTCAATACTTCCTTGCTGATGGCCGCTTTAGAAATTCCCTTTTGGCTTTGGCCAGAGCTCTTGCGTCGAATAGATGGGCTGAAAGCGCAGCTCCATTCTGTTTTTTTTAATATCAATATTGAAAACGGCCCGCTTTTAAAGGTAAATCTAGGATGGGACAGTAGTGGTATGGATTCGCATGAAGAATCTACCTATAAAAAAATTTATTCTGAATTTGAGAATGAAGAAATTTTAAAAGTCGCTAGAAGGGACGTACAGTTAAATGAAGTGCGCATAGAGTTGCCAAGATGAGCTGATCAGCTGATGGCACTCTGTTATGCAGTCGAACCCAAAAGAATAGCACAGCTAATCACACCTGAAAAAAATCCATTTGTTTTTAAGTCTATCTGTTCCAACCCGCTTTATCAACATGACTTAAAACTGTTGCTTCACTTGGCAAGTGAAGCAGGGATATGGGGACGTATTGAAATAACCAAGCATATTTTGGCACTTTATAATGAAAGAAACATCAAATTGTCACACAGATTACTACTTTTAGTATATCTAAAAAAGTGCTTCAATCTATTAATTAAATTGGACCGCGCAGATATATTGGTTTTGCTGCTAGATAGGATGATCACCCGGCGGTTAGAAGGAGAACGGGGAAACTTATACTGGCTAGGATCCTGTCTGGGAGATATATTAGGCGAAATGGCCAAGCCATCATTAATTGAAAATATGTTTGAGATATGGAAAGCGCCATATATTTACGATAATAACCTGGAAAAAATACTTATTGAAATTAGACTTGCTCTTAAGAACGATGGTGGCTCCCCAGCGATGCTGACTCAATGGGACCGAGGCATAGTAAATCTATGGCTTAAATCTGTCTTGGAAATGTATTTCATGAAAAACAAGGACTTCACAGCAGTAGGCACGCTAATAGAAAATGCTATATTACCAATTTTAATTGAACGCTATTCGAATCGAAAAAACTTAGGTCTTATCTTGGATAAATTGACTAATCGTTGGTTCCGTATTGAAAGTCAATGGTTTTCTGATTTTAGCATGGAAAGTAAACGTAAAAATGGTTTGTTGGCAGCTCTTTTAACAGCCATCTTTGTTGCAGCTAATATGGATGCTGACCACTTAGGGGAGCCAAGACATTTTAAAGAAATATGTGAAAAACTGTTAATCATTGTTGAAGATAAACGGAATTGGGATGTGAATGTGGGGTCGGAAAATTTACAGACACATAATATAATGAATGAAATGAAAAGAGCACTCGATATTATTTTGGATAAATGACAATAGAAGACGTAACTTTACAATGAGAAGCATTCGGCTTTTGGATAAGTGAAAAGTACCTGTGTGAAAAAATAACATGAATATTAGAATAATCATGTTAGTTTAAACAATCATGAAAGTTCGGTGCACAGGTACTCAGCACTTAAGATGGGTGTAGGTCATTCGTGATCACTCCTATGTTTTCTTTGGTCGGAAATACATATTGAGTGTACCACGAATGGCTTTTTTCAATTGTCTAGCTTAATTTTACAATCGGCATTGTTAAAAAAAGAACAAACCGTGCATGTCCATGTTGCAAACATAGAATATCTTTATGATCGAATATTTGTATATCAAGAGCCGCGCTGTGAAGGAGATAATGAAGTGTTTATATATATGACAGATGAGGATGTAAACAAGGAAGAAATAATGGCCTTACTAAAAATGCGCGTTATAGAGAATCGAATAGCAGCAGTTGTAGTAGCACCTAATTTGTTTATTGGTGCGAAAACTAATAGATATAAAAATGTGCAACTCTTTAACGGGAGGAATAGCATAATAGGATTTGATTTTAACCATATATATGGCTTTGATAGTGTTTATGAGAAAGATGAAAGTAGTGACTTTGGTTTAAATATAAAGTTTAAGGAAGAATATGAGTCGCTTATTTGAGTTTGGTTGAAATAATAAGTTTTCTTACAAATCTTGTCGGAGTGCTTACTATCACTTGAAAAACCGAACTTCTGTATTCGCGCAACTTAGGGGATATTTAAAGCAGTCATAAGGTTGTATGTGAATGGAAATAGCTGTGGAGAAACTAATAAAATTGTTGCAATGAGAACGATAATTCACACAGCAATGAATATTATTGTACAAGTACTCTAATTATGACAGACCACTTAAGACACGCACCTTTGCAACACACTCAAAACAACATTACTTAACTAACTTGTGTTCAAGCATCTATACTAGCCCCAATGTACTGCTTCAAGTTAGGTGTTTTGAAAATAGCCTACCTGTGCATCACACAACTTAAATATAAAGAAAGTCATTGAACTATCTAACCCCATTGGAAGTATTATTAAGTTACGTAAATGAATCCGATTTGTCTAGCTTATATTGACAAACGAGATTATAACAGAATTTTTTGGTTGGGGTGTGATTAGTAAAATGTTTACAGTCAAATTGAATGGAGCTGTTCCCAATGGGAGTTTTTGAGTTATGTGGTGTACAGGTGAATTTGACTAAATAAAAAAAGGTCAACAAATGACGCAGCGTATTACTGCCGTAAAATGTTGTCCTTTTGGCTAGGACGGACTTATTACAATTTCATTTCGTATACCTTTATTCCATCAAACCTATCTCTAGTATATTTTCTTTTGTCTTTATGGTTTTTAATTAGGGAATATCTCATTTCCTGATTATCACTATGAAAGATAAGCTCTCCATCTCCACGGTACATCTGGATGGTGGATATATATGCACTGTACTCATAATAAGTTAATTCCATGTATGCTTTTAATTCCAAAAAAAGCTTATATATTTCTTGAGGTATATAATCATCATTAATTGAATCTAAACTAATCATGCACTTCTTGATTGCTTCCAATTCCTGAACCATGCTTTGCTTCGATATAGTACTTTCTGATTTCATTTTCATGTGCAAAGAACCTACCGTTAAAAGATAGGATTCTGTCCACATTCTAATAAGTTCATAAGATTTCTTAAAATTATCATTGTTTTCTTTAGTCTTTTCGTCTTTTCTAAAATTCATATCACTATGCATTACATAAATAGCTATACCACCTGATATACCAGCTCCAAATAAAGCTCCTAAGAACGTTGCGAGCGAACTTGACATCTTAAATTCAAGCAAAGCAAAGGTTCCTGATGTTATTAATACAAACAAAGTAACTATCAATACGAATACTATAAAATATAACAATCTTAACTCGAAATTTTTATCACGCAAAAATCTGCTACCTCCTTTCTTCGCTTCCGTCTCACTTCCCCTGATGTGTCACAATCTTAGTGTAACGCACCTGTGCATCACACAACTCGAGAACTATTCTGAATAGTGTCTGAAATGTGTGATGCACAGTAGTCGCCCCCCTTAAAATGGACACAATAGATGTTATAATTGTATGAAAATATTGTCATGGGGGTGTTCATTTTGGAATTCATAAAAAAGGGTAGGAAAAGGATACTATCTTTCGAACAGAAATGCACAATCGTTAAAGAAGTCTTAGAAGAAAATCGACCAAAAACGGATATTGCTGCTGAGCATCAAATTCACGTCAACTCCATTTCTAATTGGATTCGCATCTTTAAAGAAAAGTGAGTGGAGAGTTTACGCCCTTTCGTAAAAACCCCTAAAGTTCCGAGAGACCAATTAAGAGATGAGCTCAAGCGGCTTCAAGAAATTGAAAAGAAATACAATGAACAGTTAACGGAGATCGAAATCTTAAAAAAAGTTCCAAGCCTTTCTCAAGGAGAAGGAAAACAAAAGGCATACGAAGCGATAACAGCCCTGAGGAAGGTTTACACGGTAAAGCAATTATGCAAGGCAATAGGCGTATCCAGAAGCGGTTATTATGCTTATTTAAAGCGACCAAAAAAGGAAGCAACTAGTCGTGATCAAGAGGATATTATAGAGATTAAAAAGATCGTTAAAGAGAATCGTGGCACCTGTGGGGCAAAGCGTATTTCAGGTGTACTTCGTGCAGCTAATTATATTATTAATCATAAACGTGTGGCCCGTCTCATGAAGGAATTGAATATACGCTCCAAGATCCGGCGGAAAAAATATACAAAAGAAAACAGATCTAAAGCAACTGGCTATATTTATCCTAATTTACTTGCCCGTGATTTTAATGCCCTGCTTCCTAACTGTAAATGGGTGATGGACGTAACTGAATTCATTAGGGGCGATGAAAAAGTTTTCGTATCCGCCATAATGGATTTATATGACCGAAATCCAATTGAAGTCTTGATAGGACGTACCTCCAATAATGAAATGATGGAAGAGTCGATTCGCAAGGCAATGAAAGAGCGAAATCTAAAAGATCTCTCCGGAGTAATTCTTCATACTGATCGAGGAAACTCTTATCGATCTCATCGTTATAATCAGTTATCGAAAAAACTTGGCTTTATCCCAAGCATGTCCCGAAAAGCAAACTGTTGGGATAATGCCGTCATTGAAAGCTTTTTTTCACACTTTAAAACTGAGTTACCTTATCATTATTCAATTGAAACACCAGCGCTTCTGGAGCAAGCCATTCCAAAGTTCATTACATACTACAAAGAAATACGCAGCCAAAAACGCTTAGGTTATTTGTCTCCTGAAGCATTCTTGGCTAGCTATTTGAAAAGAGCATAACACACAATTGTATATAAACTTTCGTGTCCATTTTTAAGGGACTTGACTACTGGTGCGCTAAAGGATACACAGCCGCTCCTCAATTGAAAAACTCATTTTTCCGGTAAATAAGCATACAATTCACCATCCATATCGACTCCGACAATCATTTCTTCGGGCAGGTCCCTGTCGGAAGGTGTATCGTATGAAAGCTTAGAGGGCATAAGTTCCTTGGCTTGCGTGACGCTATTTTCGATGTATTGTTGCTTGTTGATGCCCAGCCAGACTTTGTAGTTGGTTTGCAGACTGTTGAGTTTTGCGTCAATCCGTTTGATCAGTTCGCTGTTCATCGCTTGTACTTTTTTAAGCGATTCCGCTTCGATCTGCAGGTCATCGACGTTTCGTATTTTCTTCATATATGGCTCGTAGTATTCTTTCAGGAATTTGTAGTTCAGCTCGATGATTTCTTGTTTGTTTTTAAACTCCTCAAAGCCAGCGAATAAATTCTTTTGATACTTGGCGGTCTTCAACCCACGTATTTTCTCGCTTTCCTTAATGTCTTCAATTTCTTTCACGATCGTTTTCTGTTGGTTGTGCAAAATGAAAATATCTTCGATCGTCTCTTTGTATATATTCTCGATTTGTGAGTCCTCAGCGCCGTCGATCGAAATGCCGCGCTCGACGAACCGTTTGGCAAGCGTGTTCGTATAGTGAATTCTGGCTTGTGCTCTGCCGAGATATTCGTCGTTTACGTATTCGAGTAACGTATTGGCTTTGTTTTCGATTCGGTCAAGCGAGCTTTGCATTTCTGCCATCTGCTGCTGGCCGACCGCTGCGGCCAGCAGGTTCACGCTCGCGTTCAGCACTACTTTAGGATCCACTTTCTTTATGATTGCCGCTTGGTGTTTGAAACTTGAAGTAGATGTGGATTGCAGCGAGGGAAGATAGCCCTTGCCATCTTTTCGCTTTACGAGTGTAGCGCTGCCTTTCTTCAGGTCGCGGAGGGCTTCTTTTCCGAATTTGATTTTGTAGGATTTCGCGTCTTGTGAAACAGGCTGTGCTGCGATAACGGTTTGCTGCAACGCGTCTTTTAAATAGCCGGGCATGCGGTGTTTTGTGTAGTGCCCTGCCGGTATGTCCTGCGTACTCATTTCTGTGACTTCTGGCAGCCAGTCGACAGTTTCATCCACCGAGGGATTCTTGTGCATTGGCGGGGGGGCTGGCCTTACTGTATTTTTCTTCTTGGCTACGATCACGGCCGTCACGATCAGTGCGACTACGAGAAGAACTAGTATCCATATCGTTTCATTCATATCGTCCACTCCTTGTACAGTTTTGATACGTATGTATAACCGTTTTGCGAATAAATAAGCACGGATGGCGCGCGGCAAGTAGTACGGTGTAAACAATATTAGAAAAATAAATGTTTCTTCGGTAGTTTCTACGTACTTTGAGTGTTAGTGAAATACAAAAATAGCTATTACGTAGGTCAAAGTTGCTTGTGTGAAAGACTAACATGAATAATCCAATAAACATGTTAGTTTGAACAGTCATGAAATTTTGGTGCAAAGGCACTCAAAATTGATTTAATCGATGTATGTATAGAGGAAATTGAAATTGAAAAAAATTATTGAAGTACCTAATCAGCGAGTATTTGACAAGTAGACAATTTGTATATGTAAAGTTTCAAGTCAAGTCGAACGCGTCAGATCACTCATGAATACCTCAAAGCACGTATTAAAATTAAGTACTTTTCTAGAAATTTTATTAAAATTTAACAAGCTGCCTATAATCTCATTTTAATATTGAGCTCCTATGCATCACACAACTTAGAAATAAATCTAAATAGTGTCGGTATTTTGTGATGAACAGGTAAACAAGAAGTGAAGAATAAAACACGCGAAAATCAAGACGGTTACTGAGAATCGAAAAAACATATGCTTCTTCAATACTCCCAAACCGTCCTCCAGTATCAATAAAATATAAATATAGCTATAACAGTCAATACAATAATCACGGGTAGTGATAAAACATAAATCCACAGCAAATTGGAAAAACTTTTTTTACTGCTGTAATTTTCTTTCTTGGAAGTAGTACTAGAATTAGCAACGGATAAGGTCAAAATCAATCCGACAACTAAAACAATAATAACGAGAATCATGGCGATGATCAGGCCCAAGTTGATGAAGTCCTCCTTTTTTTAAAAAATCCTATTTTCCATACGCTACAATGATACCACATATAACATTTTCGAAGACTATCTAATTAAGGTGTGGCTGGAGGTTGTGAGGTCGTTAGAGTTATGTGTCAAAGTGTAGCCTACTTATTATATAAAATACGGTTAACTCATTATTGGACGTGCCACCCATCCAACCTGAGATGACTGTCGACCCACAATGGAACGCTGTGTTGTATCACATTGGTACGATGTCGTATCCCACTTTGGGACGGCCAATAACCAAAGAACTTATAAGAACGTTAAATATAAAGAATAAGACCATTGTCGAGATGAATCTCGACGTCGCATGGTTTGTACCTCTTGCATACGTAAAACCCCTCCACATACAATCCATCTACAAATCACTTGTATCCTTTTTGAAAAAAAGCTCTATATGATGAGTGAAAGATGACATCAAGTAGAATGTGGCAGTCTATCTCATCTACGGTTTTAACTATTTTCGTATACTCGCAATAGTTTGTATTCACTTCATATCTGATATAATTAAACTCCATACGAAAATCTAGTAGCAAATCGGCAAGCATACGATACGAAAAACAAAGGAGCGAAAAAGTGTATCTAATCCAAGAACTATCCTATATAAAAAGGCTAGGCGGTCTCACTAACCTGAACTTCCTTGTGGCGCACAAAGGACAAAAATATGTCTTACGTTTCCCGGCACATGAGTTTGAAGACATCATCAACCGCCAGCATGAAAAAGAGAATCAACGAATTGCGGCTGAAATTGGAGTGACGGTCGATAATGTAGTGTTTACTGATGACGGAATCAAAATGACACCGTATTACGATGCGACGGCTAATCTTACGCGAGATTTAATTGTGACTCCAGAGTATTTGGAAAAAGTTGCAGATGTGTTGTCTACGCTTCATTCCTCGAATCGAGAATTTACGAATCGTTTTAATTATTGGGAAGAGGTCGAGAAGTATAAAAGTACATTGACTGAAATGCCTTCGCTTTATGTGTTGCTCGAGGAACGGGTACGGAATTTGACGCAAGGGGAGCGGCTGGAGTATGTGCCGTGTCATATGGATTCGGTGACGGGTAATTTTATTCAGAAGGATGCCAAACAGTTGCTGTTGATCGACTGGGAGTACAGTGCGAATTATTTGCCGGAGTGGGACTTGGCTGCATTTATTTTGGAACGGGAGTTGAGTGAGCAGCAGGAGCAAGTGCTACTCGATTATTATGGTTTACCGGCTGCTTCGAAAGAGTCGCTGGATTTGCAGAAGTTGAAGTCGGATTTCCTTTGGTCGTTATGGTCGCTTGTGAAAGAGCTGGAAGATCCTTCGTTTGAAGCGTATACAGCAAAGCGGACGGAGCGCTTGATAGAGGGGTTGGAACAGTATTATCGTTTGTATGGGAATGAGTAATGGCATCATGAATACGATACAAAAACTGCTCCGGAATCCCGAAGCAGTTTTTGTATAGCGAGTATCAGTTGTTAACCATCTTACGACCGAAACTGAATTCCTTCCACGAACGAATTTCATAAGTAGGTGTAATCGAAGTACGGTTTTCTTTGCCTTCTGGGTTAAACCAGCACGTATCAATTCCTGCGTTAATCCCGCCTTGTATGTCAGACGTCAATGAGTCGCCAATCATCAATACTTTTGAGCGGTCTGTAATCCCGAGTGTGTCGAAAGTATACTCAAAGATTTCAGGTTGCGGTTTTTTGAAGCCTGTTTGTTCGGATGCAATAATCGCTTCAAAGGTATTACGCAGAGGTGAACCTGCGATGCGAGCATACTGAGCCAATGTGAAACCGTTTGTGAGGATCGCCAGACGGTAGTTCTCTAGACTTGCGAACATTTCTTCCACGCCTTCTATTAAGTGTGACTCATGTCCAAGGTTTTCAATATATAGCTCTCCGAAACGATGTGCGTCCAGTTCCAGTTCATGCTCTTGGAATAAGCGTCGAAAACGTTCTACTTTTAATTCTTCGAGCGTGATGCGGCCTTGCTCTAGATCATCCCAGATGACGGAGCTGATTGCACGGTATGTGTCGCGATACTGCTCCAAGCCATTTGGCAAACCGAAAGAATTAAACGTGTTGCCGAGCGCATGCTTTTCTGTTTCATTGAAATCAAATAATGTATCGTCTAAATCAAATAATAGTAATTCATAATGCATAAGTAAAAACTCCTTTTTTAACAAGTACTATTAGTATAACATGATACATTTATAGTATGAAGGAATCACGTTCGATTAACGTTCTACAGATGGGGGTATAGCATACATCGTGACTTTTTAGGAAAGTAGCTAAGGAGAGGATGAACGAATTGAAGCCATTCATTGGAGTGACATCAGACATAGATGAAAAAGGGGATACACTGGTCCAGACCAGATACATAACAGCTGTACGTCGTGCGGGTGGAGTACCGATCATTTTACCAGTAGGGATGGAAGCGATTGACGAGGTGTGTGCTCATTTGGACGGGTTATTACTCATTGGCGGGGAAGATGTTGATCCGTCACTATTTGGAGAAGAGCCGCATCAGAAGCTCGGCAAAGTATTTCCACAGCGTGATGAGATGGAGCTAGCGCTAGTTAAAGCGATGGCGCAACAAGACAAACCGGTACTCGGGATATGCAGAGGATATCAAATCATGAATGTGGCATTTGGCGGTACGCTGTATCAAGACATCCACGCGCAACTTGCAGATGATTTACTGCAACATCATCAGCTGACGGATTTAGAATTTGCTACGCATTTAGTGGATATAGTTCCAGACAGTAAGCTTGCGGAATGTGCAGGTACTTCCGAGATTCGGGTGAATACGTTGCATCATCAGGCTGTGAAGGAGATACAAGCGCCACTCATCGTTACAGCGATGGCTAAAGATGGCGTGATTGAAGCGTTTGAGAGTACTGAGCATACGTTCCTTGTAGGGGTTCAGTGGCATCCTGAGGCATTAGTAAAGCGGGATGATGCGACTTCGTTGAGGTTGTTTGAGAGGTTTGTGGAAGCAGCTAACTAAAATTGAATATGTTCTAACATGAAAGGGATCTCACCAAAATGAGATCTCTTTTATTTAGGTTTTGGTAATTTTATATTATGTTTTTATTTACGTATAGGCATCATCTTTTTGTGTGATACTATTATACTGTTAATTAAAATATGTCATTATAACTAATTTGGTGAATTTACTATAAAGTTACTTTATGATTAAAAGTCATGCAAATGGATTTAATCCTATGATTATCAATCATAGGATATTGGCTCTTAAGAAATGTGGAAGATCATCAACAGTTCAATCAGTCGATAGCTAATTTTATGTTTATTACTAACATTACAAGCTATGCCAGAATAAGACTTACAAATAGCATAAGGAATTTGAAATAAAAGTTTACAAATGTTTGTCTATGAATAAGGAGGTAAAGAAGATGAAAGTTTTTCGGAAAATCGCAACAGGTGTAAATACAGTGGGTGGGGGAATCGTTAATACTGGTGTGAAAGTAACAGGTGATACGATCGGTAAAAAGTTTCCCAAGACAGGAAAATACATAAAAGATGTAGGAGATACAGTGGTCCGTTCCTCTAAAACTGTCATTTCGAATACAGCTCACTTTGCAGATGGAGCAGCTACTAGTGTTTATGGTGTCATCAAAAAAGATGAAGTTATACGTAATGAAGGATGGGGTGATGTTAAGTCAGCAACGACTAATACTGCAAAAGGTATGATTGGTGGAGTGGTATTTACAGGTAAAAGTGTTGGACAAACAATAACCGGTGTTGCGCGACAGGATCACGAGCAGTGGATGACCGGCATAAAGAATGTGGGGAAAGCAGCAGCTGTAATGGCGACTGGAGTGGGTGTACTTGATATCGTCGGTGTGTTTGATGTAGATGTAGCAGAAGCAGCTGAGTTGAGTACACGTAATATGAGTTTGGATGGCAGTGTGCATGAAATAACAGGTGTACCATTTGAAACGAACACAGTGGACCATGTGAATGGCCAGTATACAGGAGTGTTTCCGGTGTTCGATTCTGCTTTTGATGTGGAGTTACCTGCAGATTCGCTTCAATATTCAGATACGGTCCATATCGGTATTGCGAATATGACGCTCTATGAGTCAATCCAGAATGATCCTTCATTAGCAGTAGAGTTAGGGTTTGATGCACAAGATGTGGAAAATTTGCAGTCTGTTGTGACGCCTGAAGGCTATGATTGGCATCATCATGAGGAACCTGGACGTATGCAATTGGTTGATGAGCAAGATCATGGAACGACGGGGCATACGGGTGGACGTAATCTGTGGGGTGGCGGGACGGCTGCTAGATGAGTGATTGGAAAACTGATATGACTGCCTTACTTGCCAAAGTTGCGGGGAAAAGTTATGACTGGTTATCGAGTGTATTAAATCGTACGGATTATACATTGACGAAAGTGATGGAGTTTTTACAAGATAAGAAAGCAGTTCTCGATCAGTATTTAGTTGATCGTAGAAGTCTATTGCATTCGATTGAAAAAGCGCAGTTAGAAGTAGATATTTTACAAAAAGAAATTGATGAAACGAAACAAAGTCAAAGAGAAAAACATATTACTTTACTCGAAGAATTACAGAATCGAACTGCTGAGTTATTTCAGTATCAGAAAGAATACTCTGCACTAAAAATAAAATCCGAACAAACTAAATCAGCATTGACTGATTTAGTTCAAGAAAAAGAATTTGCAATTAACGAACGCAACTACTTAAAGTCGGAGTATGATCACTTACAAGAAATTATCAATACAACTTCTAATGAGCTAGTTGAATTGAAGTCTGAAGTAGCAACTTTAAATGAGCTAAATACTTCAGTTGCCCAAAAAGAAATTGAAGTGAAGGAAAGACAAATATTTGATCTTGAGATGTCACACGATCAAACTGTTCGTTCAATGACGAAACTTGAGAAACGTTTAAAAGAAAAAATGCAAGAGACAGCTCAGCTTAATAGTGAAATACAAAGAATGGCGCAAAAAATACAAAGTAAAAATGAGCATGTTAGAAAACTAAAACAGAATATTAGTGAACAGGAAACTCATTTGGAAACCGGACAAACCGAGTTAAAAATATTTAAACAAACGATTCAACAATCACTAGTAGAAATGCAAGAAAAAGAGAAGTGTATGGTCAAGGCGATAGAGAAAGTAGATTCGCTTCAAAAGGAATTAGACGATGCAGTAGAATTGTATTATACAGATGTACAAAATTCGAAAGATGAAATTGATGAGCTACAGGAACAATTATCAAAAGAGCAAAATGATGCATCAGTTGCTAGAGCTGAGCGTGATAAGCAAATGGAGTTTTCTACAGAAGCCATTGCTACTCTCAAAGCAGAATATGAGCCTAGATTTAAAAAACTTTATATGAGTTCAAACTTCACTCCGAAATTCTTTGATGATTTCTATCGAATTAGTGCATCTGATCGATTACAAGTTGAGGTAGTAATCGTTAATTTAAATTATTACTATGATACGGCTATGAGTAAAGTTCGTCCGAATACGGTCGATACAGGAAAAGGAAGACCAGCAGTTTATGAATATCCTTTCGGGCGCGACCATACTGGCCGAATTTACTTTAGAAAAGATCAAAATATAGTGTCTTTTTATCGAATTAGTCGTTCAAAGAATAGTGGGAAATTAAGTCAAAAACGTGTGATTGATTGGCTGAAGGATAATCGAATTTAAACTCTAACCTACTATGAGATTGAGATCCTGTGCGTCACACAAATTAGTAAGAATTTTAAATGGTTTCAGTGTTGTTTGACACCCAATAAAAAAGAATGAAGTTTGGCTTTAGTTAAAGCTAGGAAGGAACAGGACAAGCCGGTATTCGAGATCTGCAAAGGGGATCAAATTATGAATGTAGCATTTGGCGGTACGCTGTATCAAGACATCCATGCGCAGCTAGTAGATGACTTGTTACAGCATAACCAACTAACGGATTTGGAATTTGCTACGCAGTTATTAGATATTGTACCCGATAGTATTCTGGCAGAGTATGCAGGAGCTTCAGAGATTCGCGTGAACACGTTGCATCATCAAGCTGTGAGTTGCCTTTAGTCGTGACAGCGATGGCTAAAGATGGCGTGATTGAAGCGTTTGAGAGTACTGAGCATACGTTCTTGGTGGGGGTTCAGTGGCATCCTGAGGCATTGGTGAAGCGGGATGATGCGACTTCGTTGAGGTTGTTTGAGAGATTTGTGGAAGCAGCTACATAAAGTTGTATACGTTCTAGTATGAAAGAGATCTCATCAAAATGAGGTCTTTTTTATTTGGATTTTGGTGATTTTATATGGTGTTTTTATTTACATATAGGTAATATATTCTTTTGTGATACTATTATACCAACTATTATTTATGTATCATTATAACTAATCGGATTAATACCCTATAAATTGTGCAAATGGAGTTGAGACTTTGATAATTAATCATAACTTATCTGCTTTGAATACATATAGAAACCAACAACAAAACAATCAATCAGTAGCTAACTCCATAAATAAATTATCATCAGGAATGCGAATCAATCAAGCTGGAGATGATTCTGCAGGACTTGCTATATCCGAAAAGATGAAAGGGCAAATTAGGGGATTGGAGAAAGCGGAAAGAAATATCGCGGACGGTATATCTCTGACACAAACAGCTGAAGCTGCTTTAGGAGAGATATCTAATCCTAATTTAATACGATTAAGAGAGCTGGCCGTTCAGGCTGCAAATGACACTTTAACACAAAGCGACCGTGACCTTATCCAACAAGAAGTGGGTCAAATCAAAAATGGTATTAATACAATTGCAAATAACACTACATTTAATAAAATCCAATTATTAAACGTACCTGATGAAATTGAAACTGAAGAAGTAGAAGGCGCTCCAAGTTTAGAAAAGATAGTTACAGTTAAAGCTAAAGAAAGGGTAACTGCGGGGTATATTATAGTACCAGATCCTCCCGACCCTTCATCTTTTGAAATTACAGCCCTTTTTGGGACACCATCTGGTGCATATTGGCCTGATTTAAATATAGTAAGTCCAAATGGAGAAAAATTTGGCTATGAAGAACAATACTTAAATAATAGTGGAGCAGTAGTAGATATAACAAATACTTCCTCTACAAGCGCCAAATATACTGGTTATGGATCAGCGGACGAAAATATGATTTTCGATAATCCGATAAGTGGTAAATGGACGATTGAAATTAGAAATAATGGCGGCACTAAAGATTCGTCATTTCAATTAAAGTCCAATTATTTAATTTACGGTGGGGAGTCTAGTTCTACTACAGATATAATAACTAAGTATCCGAACCTTAACTTGCAAGTTGGGCCTAATGAAGGACAAAATTTTAAAATAGATTTATCTGATGTACGAACTGAAGCATTAAAAATCGATGGAATAAATCTTACTTCCCAAAGTTCCTCTAATCAGGCCATCGCTGTAATAGATACAGCGATTGAATTAGTATCCTCTGAAAGATCAAAGTTTGGGACGTATCAGAATGGTCTGCAACATATCGAGAGAAATGTTACGAATTATAAAGAGAATTTAACTGCCTCTGAATCAAGAATCAGAGACCTAGATATGGCAAGTGAAATAACCAAGTTATCTAACAATCAAATCATCTTACAAGCCTCACAAGCAATGATGTCGCAAGCAAATCAAGTTACGCAAGGCGTCTTGCAATTATTAAAGTGAGTCCATTTAAACGTACCATTCATAAGAAGCGGTACCATCTAGGCAACAATTCACTTCAATGCTATACTCAACCATACAAGTTTTTATACAAACTATAACAATTGAAGTGAATTATCCACAAGAAAGGAGCCCACATGAGCACAAACAACAAAACAGTAGTCCGTTCCCTAGACATACTCAACCTATTCGTCGATCACCCAGCCCTCACATTCCAAGAAATCATCGACCTATCGGGCATCCCGAAATCCTCCGTCTACCGCATGTTATCTTCGCTCGAAGAAATGAGATTCTTAGAGAAAGGCGCAGATTCACAATATCGTCTTGGGTTGTTGCTACTCAAATACGGTAGCCTCGTTTCGAAGCGGTTAGATATCCGGAAGATTGCGTATCCGATTATGGAAGAGCTTCACAATGATGTGAAGGAAGCGATCAACTTGATTGTGAGGCAAGGGGATCAGGCGATTTACGTGGAGAAGATTGATACATATCAGAAGGTTCGTTTATATACTGCGATCGGCAGAAACAGTCCGCTTTACGCGGGGGCGTGTTCGCGGATTATTTTATCGAATCTGTCGGATAGTTATATTGCGGAGTATTTAGATAAGACGGAGTTGCAGCAGTTTGCGAACGGTACGTATACCGATCGGGAATCATTGCTTGCGTCTATCGAAGAGACTCGCCGCAATGGCTATACGCTCAGTAATTCGGAGCTTGAGAATTTCACTTCGGCTGTGGCGGCACCGATCTATGATTTTAGTGGTGAAGTGATTGCCGGGATCAGTATCGCGGGGATTGAAGCAAATTATCAGGAAGAGAATTTGAAGATGTTAGTCCCTAAAGTGAAAGAAGCTGCCTCTGAGATTTCTAGGCAGCTTGGGTATATAGGATAAAGTAGACCTTTGTGATTCAGTGATGCTGAAGCACAAAGGTTTTTAGTAGTGTAGTTTATGCTGAATGCCGATTTTGATTTGATTGATCAATTCTTCTTTCGCAATCAGTTCGCGCTCGGCTTCTGCATGTGTAATGAGCTTGAAATAAAGTTTCGCATTCGGTTTCACTTGCGACAAGCTGCCTAAGTCAGCAGTGATCACTTGTCCGATTTTCGGATAGCCGCCAGCTGTTTGTCTGTCCGCCATTAAAATAATCGGCTTGCCGTTAGGAGGAAGTTGAATCGTTCCGAACGTCACACCTTCTGATAGCATTTCAATTTTCTCCGTTAACGAAAGGGCCTGTCCTTCGAGTCGTAAGCCCATTCGATTGGATTGCGGCGTCACGACATACGGCTCATGTACAAGTAGTTGTTTACTCGCTTCATCGAAGTGCTTATACTCCGTCCCTTCAATGATCCGAACGGTTTGCGTAGATTCTAGGCTAATTAACGGATGATGAGGTACAGCCCAGTCTGGCGTGCCTTCACGTTCAATCAACTTAAAAACTTTCTCATTCGATTCCGTCATCTTGCCGAATGAAAGCTGATCGTTTTGTTGCAACGCACGCCCTTTAAAACCGCCAATTCCCGCCACCATATACGTACTTTTACTATCCATCACTACGGGTATATCAAGCCCTCCTGCAATCGCCAAGTACGCGCGGCATCCTTCAATCGCAAAGCCAAATTTAAGCACAGCCCCTTTTTTGACTAGAACCGGCCGCCAATTCGCAACCGGTATCCCGTCAATCGTCGTTTGAAGGTCTCCGCCTGTAATCGCAATCAACGTATCTTCCTCAAACTGCAGCTTCGTTCCGAACAACGTAATCTCCAAAACACCTTCACGTTCCGCGTTCCCTACAAGCAAGTTCGCAATCCGCATCGAATAGCTATCCATGGCACCGCTTACAAGAACGCCAAACTTTTGCGAACCGGTGCGACCGATATCTTGTACAGTCGTTAAAAGTCCGGCATTCAATACGTTTACTGACATGTCTTCACCTTCTTTTGTGCATCATACTCTTCTTGCGTCATCGGACAAAACTTGATTTTATCGCCCGACTGTAACAAAGAAGGAGGAGACATATCCGGCATGAATAGATCGGTTGGAGTACGCCCGATAATTTGCCAGCCGCCCGGTGTTTCGAGTGGATAGACTCCTGTTTGTTTACCCGCGATGCCGACAGAGCCAGGAGGAATCGATGTCCGTGGTGTTAATTTTCTTGGTGTCGCAATGCGTTCATCAAGCCCACCGAGAAATGGAAATCCTGGTGCGAAGCCGATCATATAGACGAGATATTCAGGTGTTGTATGAATTTCAATGACTTCTTCAATCGTCATGCCGTGAGTTTCTGCGACAATATGCAAATCAGGGCCAAATTCGCCACCGTAAAGCACAGGAATCTCGACTAATCTCCCTTCCGTAACAGGAAGTTCGGATATTTGGGCAGCTAGTGTCTGTATATAATCGGTTACTTTTTCAAGAGGAGTCCCGTCTAGTTGAAATCCGTTTTTTGATTGATGGACTACATACGGAGAGTAGTACACCGCCAAACTATTATAGGCAGGAACCGACTCAATGAAGCCGTCAAACGGATATTCTTCTAAAAGATACGAGAGATTTTTCACTTGCTGGTGGATGGAAGGATGGATGCCTTCACCCAGTTGTATAATGATGGCGGAATCGCCGAGTACTTTTATATCGAGAGATTTTGGAACAGTCATCGTAACATCTCCTTCAAATTCCGAAATTCGAAACTGTCATTCTGAAAAATGAATCGTAGTTCTATTATAGATTCCTAAAGAGAAAATACAAGCCTATATTTCATTTAATAAAAATACTCACCATATTTCGACAATGGTCTATTCAACACAATAATTTTATGATAGACTAAGTTTCAAGTTCAAAACCGAAGTTTCGGATTTCGGAACTGAATAGTTTGCAAACGCTTACTTATCGTAGGTAACTTGAGTGTGCTTTCTGTTTTTAAAAACAAAGGAGGTCATGAACATGGCGAAAGTAGATTTGAATAGTGATCTAGGAGAAAGTTTCGGTCGCTATACATTAGGAGAACAAAAGGAAATATTGAAATATGTAACATCCGCGAACGTAGCGTGTGGATTCCACGCAGGAGATCCTTCCGTGATGCGTGAAACTGTACAACTCGCGATCGATAATGGCGTACGAATCGGGGCACATCCTGGATTGCCGGATTTAGTCGGATTCGGACGTAGAGATATGGATATCACGCCGCAAGAAGCGTATGACATGGTCGTCTATCAAATTGGTGCACTGCAAGCATTTCTTGCTGTACATAACGAACCGATGCAGCATGTGAAACCGCATGGCGCGCTGTATCAAATGGCGTCAAGAGATCAGGGGATTGCACAAGCTATCGCGCAGGCAGTGTACGATGTGTCACCGTCCCTTGTGTTATTTGCGCTTGCCGATAGTGAGTTATCCAAAGCAGGGGAAGCGATTGGACTCGTAACCGCACATGAAGTGTTTGCTGATCGTACGTATCAATCAAACGGTATGTTGACGTCACGTTCACAGGGCGATGCGATGATTACCGATCAAGAAAAGTCTGCTGAGCAAGTGATCCGAATGGTGAAAGAAGGTAAAGTACGTTCGCAACAACAGACCGATGTCGATTTACGTGCGGATACGATTTGCATTCATGGAGACGGTGAGCACGCAGTGGAGTTTGCGAAGTATATTACAGACCGGCTGAACGATGAAGGAATTACGGTGACGGCTATTTCCACTAAGGAGGATTCTCTATGAATAAGGAGAAGCTAGGACTTACTCATGAGCAGGAACAGAAAAAAGTAACCCGTGGTGTCTTACTTGGCGCAGCTTTCTTAATGGCGACGTCTTCTGTCGGACCGGGATTCTTAACACAAACAACCGTATTCACTGAGCAACTCGCAGCAAGTTTTGGTTTCGTTATTTTAATTTCATTAATATTAGACGTCTTCGCTCAAATGAATATTTGGCGCGTCATTGCGGTTTCGGGTCTACGTGGACAAGAAATTGCCAATAAAGTGTTACCAGGTTTAGGTTTCGTACTAGCCTTCCTCATCGTAGCAGGCGGTCTTGCGTTTAATATCGGGAACGTCGCAGGTGCAGGACTCGGACTGAACGCGATGATTGGAATCGATCCGATCATGGGCGCGATCATCAGTGCGGTCTTTGCGATTTTGATATTCATGGTTAAAGAAGCAGGCAAGGTGATGGACAAAGTTGTTGCCGTTGCCGGTGTGTTGATGATTATTTTAGTTGTATTTGTCGCGTTTAAAACATCTCCACCAGTGGGGGAGGCAATCATCAGAACGTTTAATCCTTCTGAAATTAGCTTCTTCGCGATTGTTACATTAGTCGGCGGTACAGTGGGTGGCTACATCACATTTGCAGGTGGACACCGTTTACTAGATGCCGGAGTTAAAGGGATCGAGTCCGTTCCATACGTCACAAAGAGTTCCGTAACAGGTATTGTCGTCACGGGAATTATCCGCGTCGCATTATTCTTAGCCGTGCTTGGTGTCGTTTCACAAGGATTGCAAATTGATCCAGACAATCCACCAGCGTCTGTGTTCCAGCTCGGAGCAGGGGAACTTGGGTTGAGATTATTCGGAGTCATCATGTGGGTAGCTGCGATTACATCTGTCGTAGGGGCGGCATATACATCGGTTTCGTTTATTCGTTCATTCCACCCAGTCATCGAAAAGTATCATAACTGGATTATCATTTTATTCATCATCGTATCGACTTCAACATTCGCATTCGTAGGAAAGCCTGTCACGATTCTTTTATTGGTAGGGGCATTGAATGCTTTGATCTTGCCACTAGCGCTAGGTACTTTACTCGTTGCGGCATATAAGAAGACGATTGTCGGAGAGTACAAGCATCCACTATGGCTCACAATTGGCGGCGCGATCGTTGTAGTTGTGATGGGCGTATTAGGTGTTATGACGTTAATCGAGCAGATTCCATTGTTGTTTGACTAATTCTTGAGGAGGTCATGTATTGAAAAATTATAGCTCTATGAGGCCACAAGAAATTCGGACACTCATTCGCGCGCAGCAAATCACAGGTCAGACTTCAGGTATGGCAAAAGGATTCACACAGGCTAATCTAGTCATATTGAAACAAGAACACGCTCTCGATTTCCTGTTGTTCTGCCAGCGAAATCCGAAGTCTTGTCCGCTACTGGATGTGACAGGACCCGGTTCCTATCGTCCGGCTAAAATGGCAGAAGGCGCAGACCTTCGCAGTGAAGTACCGAGCTATCGCATCTACAAAGATGGCGTGTTGACTGAAGAAGTACACGATATTACAGATTACTGGGAAGACGACATGGTCGGCTTTTTAATCGGATGCAGCTTCACATTCGAAGCCCCGCTACTCGCTGGCGGCATTCCGATTCGACATATCGAAGAAAATCGCAACGTGCCGATGTACAAGACCAATATTCCTTGTACACCGGCCGGCATTTTCGAAGGACCTACTGTCGTCAGCATGCGACCGATGAAAGCCGCAGACGCCATTCGCGCCATTCAAATCACTACTCGTTATCCTGATGTACACGGTGCACCGATTCATTTAGGTGATCCGAGCTTGATTGGAATTAAGGATATTTCCGCACCTGATTTCGGCGATAGCGTGACGATCAACGAAGGGGAAATCCCGGTGTTTTGGGCGTGTGGGGTTACACCGCAAGCAGTGGCTATGGAGAGTAAGCCGTCTATCATGATCACGCACTCTCCTGGGTGTATGTTTATTAGTGATATGAAAGATTCAGAGTTAAGTGTTATGTAATTTCGTTTGAAGACAATAAAAAGTTCTCAACTCGACAAGTAGTCGGTTTGAGAACTTTTTTTAATTTAGTAATTGAACTAAAGTAGTGAAGGGATACTCAGTTGATTGTAGTGGAAGCCGTGCCCGCGGAACGCGTCCGTCTGGAACGGAAATCAACGGTTTTTAGGTTACTGAACCGTATACCCACCATCCAGCACAACAGCCTGCCCAGTAATCCCTTTCGCACTCTCACCCGAAAGATACAACGCTAAATCCGCCACTTCCTTCACATCCAACAAACGCTTCTGCGGAACCAAAGGATAAATAACATCCTCCAAAACAGACTCCAACGGCACACCACGAACTTCAGCTAAGTCCTCAAACTGATTGCGCACAAGCGGAGTGTCCACATACCCAGGACAGATCGCGTTCACTGTAATGCCGTCAGCTGCCGTCTCCAGCGCAGCGACTTTCGTTAAACCAATCACACCATGCTTCGAGGAATTGTACGCCGCTTTCCCCGCAAATCCAACCAACCCGTTGATCGATGCCATATTCAAAATACGACCGAATTGCTGTTTCTTCATATGCGGCAATACAAGCTTCGTTGCGATGAACGGAGCCGTTAGCATCACTTTCACCATCAACTCGAACTTTGCTGTTGGGAAATCTTCTAGATTCGAGACATGCTGCAGTCCTGCGTTGTTAATGAGAATATCGATTCTACCAAACTGAGAGATCGCTTCATCAATGACTGCTTGAATATCTTCTTCTTTCGTTACGTCGCATTTTAAGCCGATCGCGCTGCCACCTAACGTGACAGCCGCTTCTTTTACTTTGTCTTCATTCAAATCCGTCAACACGACGATTGCGCCCGCTTCTGAGAAGGCTTTGGATACTTCGAAACCTATACCTTGCGCTGCGCCTGTGATGAGCAATACTTTATCTTTTACCATACTACTTTCCTCCTTGAACGATTAAATACCGAAACCTAGTGAGAATAGGACGATCGCGATGACGACACCTATGGTCGGCACAATGACCGTGACCGCTGCCATGGCGCCATACGCTGCACGATGTGTTTCGCCTGCAATAGACTGGATCGTCGTAACGACATAGCCGTTATGTGGCAATGAATCAAGAGCACCGGATGAAATCGCCACCACGCGGTGAAGGGCTTCCGGATCGACACCCATATCCATATAATGAGGTGCGAGTAGTGGGAGAGCGATAGCCTGACCGCCTGAAGCGGAACCTGTCATACCTGCGATCACAGATATCGCAATGGCTGCACCGATTAATGGTGATCCCGGGATATTCGTCATGATGGCTACTGCGTCCTGGAATGCAGGGACTGCTTTCGCTACGCCACCGAATCCAACTACTGCTGCTGTGTTTCCGATTGCGACCATTGCGCCAAGTGTACCCGCTGAAATGGCTGCTCCGTAGTTCTGTGAATATTTTCTACCTACGAAGTACGTAGAGATGATTCCGCCGAGTAACGCTAGGATTAAAGCGGATTGTGCTAGTTTATCATGGAATAGGAATGAAATGATTAATACAATAGCCAATGGAATCATAGAAAGGAATGGATTTGGCAATGAACGTGTCGTATCAAATGTAGGATCGGATGAACGATCAACGAAACGTTCGCCTTTATTGACTGCCTTCGTAATGATTCGTTTCAGCCACCAGTAACCAAAGAGTGCCATGAATAATGCCACGACGAGACTGACTTCCCATCCAGCGTATGCATTCGTACCTAAGAACTCAATCGGAATCCAGTTCTGAATTTCTGGGGATCCCGCGGACGTCATCGTAAACGTCACCGATCCAAGTCCGAGTGTCGCTGGAATGAAACGTCTCGGTAGATCCGCTTGCTTGAATAATGAAATAGCCATCGGATACACGGAAAATGCTACTACGAACAAGCTCACTCCGCCATACGTTAGAATCGCACACGCCATAACAATCGCAAGGACCGCGAATTTCATGCCGAGCTTTTCAACGAACCATTTCGCCACAGCGTCTGCTGCTCCGCTGTCTTCCATTACTTTACCGAAGATCGCACCGAGTAGGAACATCAAGTACCAAGACATGATGAAACTCGTGAATCCCGTCATATAACTCGTGACGAAGTTGTCTTCGCCTTCACCTGCTAATTGAGGAAATAACGTCATGCCGCTCATTAATGCTACAAATAATGCCGAAATCGGTCCAGCGATTAATATGTTGACTCCTCTCATCGTCAACACAATGAGTAAAGCCAAACCTCCAATAAGTCCAATCATCCCTAATATACCCATCCGTCTACCTCCATATAATAGAATATTTTTGTAACGTACTCGTGAAGATTTGTCTAAAATGTTACAAGTGAAGCGCTTTCATTTATTAAAGCAGAAAATAAAAGAACATGCAAACCGCTTAAATACAGGGTTTGCATGTTCTTTACACATAAATATTCCGGAAAATAGGAATTATAGTGCTAGAATGATAGGGTTTAAGTTCGGAATTCAGGAATGCACTCCGGAAAACCGGAAAATAGTTCAAATATCATATTTTTTTAATTTCTCGTAAAACGTGGTTTTGCTAATTCCAAGTATAAGAGCGGCTTCTTTTTTATTTGGAAATTGAGCTAACGTATCGAGTAGAATGGTTCGCTCGACTTCTTCGAGTGATTCAGCAAGTGTCCGGGAACTAGGGGCGTACTGAACCTTTCGCTGTTTGACTTGTGGCGGCAAGGCATCGGGTGTGATCACGTCTCCGCTCGTTAAATAAACCGCAGCTTGAATCACGTTTTGCAATTCTCGTATATTGCCTGGCCAGTGATACGTGTTCAAATACGTGAAGGTTTCTTTCGAAAACTCCATACTTCTTTTGCCGGTTTGACCGATCGTCTTATGGAATATGAAGCTAATGATTTCTGCAAAGTCTTCCATGCGCTCCCGAAGTGGCGGTACGTTCAATGTAATGGCTTGTATGCGGTAGTACAGATCAGTGCGGAATTGATTGGCTTCGATAAGTTCCGTTAGTGGTTGGCTACTTGAAGCAATCACTCGTACATTGACCGATTCCACTTGATGAGAGTTCGGCGATTCCACGACTCCGTCATTCAATAATCTAAGCAACTTCACTTGAACAGGTAAGGGAAGGCTGCCGATATCATCTAAAAACAATGTACCTTTATCCGCTAGCTGAATACGTCCTTTTCGTCCGCTACGATCTCCTTTTCCAAACAATTCGGTTTCCAATAGATTGGGCGGGATGGCGGCACAGTTGACCGTAATCAACGGATGATCTGACCGGTTGGATAATTGATGGATGCTGTGCGCGAATAATGTTTTGCCTGTTCCGCTTTCGCCTTGAATTAAAACGGGCAGATCACTCGGAGCAATCATATGAATCGTATCTTTAATGGACAAAATAGCGGCAGAAGACCCTTTGATATCGGTCATTTGATACGTGCTTTCTTCCATGGCAGGAGCACCCATATTGATTTTCTCCAACGTTTGTTTAACATGTGAACTTAGATGATGCCAGTCATGAAGGTCACGGAATACGACGCTTCCGAATGCGCCGACCACTTTATTGTCTACTCGAATGGGAATACGATTTGCCAGCATATACGTTCCTTTAATGTAATGAGGGGACGCAATATGTTCTTCTCCAGTTTTCACCACTTCGTGCATACGCGTATTTTCGATGACTTCATTAACAGGGCGACCGATCGTATCTTTCTGTTCGATATGAAGAAACTTGCAATAATCTTGGTTCATATACAGAATCCGTGCGTCCTGGTCCACTACGACGAACCATTGAAACGCATTTTCTAATATTTGATTCAATACATATTCCGGAAGATTCGTTATTAAGCGATCCATTGTGATCCACCTTCTTGTCCGTAAGTTTTATTTGAATATAGGTTAGGTTAATAAACTCCTAAATAAATACATAAAATCAATATGTTCTACAATGTTTCCTAATTATCTACAATAAAATCAGAATAATGGAAAATGACAGTAGACGGAAACATCATAGTACTATATACTAGTCGTTAAGACAGGTACTTTGTGTTCAATTCATTATGTAAACGCTTACTCTCATGAAAAAATGAATGATTGCAGGTCAATAACTGAAGCACTATTTATTGGCCTGTTTTTTGTGCGTGTTCGTATTTGTCTGAAAGGAGGTGAAAAGCATTGTGTCACCTAGTGGAAACAGAAAACCCCCGAGTGCTTATGTCATGCGAGACACACTCGAGGATCGACAGCTGGTGTATACCAACCTAGTGTTAGTATACCCCTTAATTCCACTTATCGAAAGGTATTTATATAAAAAAGGGGGATAATGGGAAATGGATGAGGAAACGAAGTCAATAATTACACCCGGTACAAGTCTGGTTTATCCGTATTATAATGATGAGGGAAAGTTATGTGCAGTGTTGCTGAAAGATAGTGATTTTGTTTTAGTAGACACTAGTCCAACTGCGGTAGTGGACTTAAGTATGCAATATTTTGGTACGAGTTTGCGTGGTGGCATTGAAGGCGGCAAAGCATTGATGGGTAGAATCCATATGACGCCTGTGATGGTCAGTGAAAGTTTGGATATGTATTGGTTTCCGAGTCATTCCCCGTCAAGTAATGATTGTGTGTGGTTTTCGCTAGCGCATGTCTTGACGTTCTTGCCAATCGACAAAAACCACACGAAAGTGATATTCCGCGATGGCAATGTGTTTACGGTGAACTGTAGTTATTCATCGTTTCAGAGCAGGTATCAGCGGACGTGTATGTTGAAAAATGGTTTGGTAGCTAGATTCACGCAGATGGCGCTCGGTGTGAAGAAAGGGCATAAGACGTTCTTGATTCGTAAGAAACATCAGCGTGGGAATTATGAGATTACGGATGAGTAAATAGGTTGATACATAGCGTTCCTCTTCGGGGGAGCGCTTTTTCTGTATGCTCATTTATTGAAATGTTTACTGTTTTTCTTGGAGGGGTGGTATACTCAAGGTAATTATGAATGGTTTCGTGAGGTCGTTTGTTTATGAGTGGTCAGGAGGGGAACGATATGTTGTTTGATTTTTTGAAGCCGAAGTGTGAATATTGCAAGAAGCGGACTTCTGTTTATCAGGGGTATTATTTGCCGAATGATAAGAAGATTAAGGTGTGTTCGTCTTGTGCGCGTTTTGCACAGCGTCGTGGGTTTAAGAAGTGGAAAGGGTAAGGTGGTAAGGCAACGTTGATCGACGTTCCAGGTGGACGCTTTCCCGAGGGCGTGGCTTGAGCCTCCTCGTACGCTGCGCTCCCTGCGGGGTCTCAAGGCGCACGCTGATCCTCCGGGAGTCGCCACCTTCCACTTACGATCAACTGGTGTTGTCTTTCAACTTGTATTGTGTAGGGATTTTAAAGTCAAAAGCTAAAAAACTAAAATCAAAAGACAAGAGCAAGGGCTACCTATTTAGGCGGCCCTTGCTTTTTTGTTTTGTTATTTAAGTTTAATATGCGTTCTCGAAGAAACGGTTCCAATGGGCTTTCATCTTATATTTAACTACTCGTTAGTTTTCCTTTTAGTCGTTTCAGTATACGCTCTCTTCGTTTTTTGATGCCTGGGACGGTGAGGCCGAAGTGGGTAGCGCATTCGGCTTGGGTTTTGTTTTCTACGTATAGTTTGATGAGCAGCTCACGTTCTTCTTTTCTAAGAGCGGTGATGGCCTCGTGTAGTTGGCTGTTTGGATCTTCGGCAAAGTCGCATTGTGCTAGGTGTTCGAGTGTTTCGGTTTCTACCGTTGTGTTGACTTCGCTGAATCGGTTTTCCTTTTTTAAGTCGTCTAACATCGCACCGTAGATGGAGCGGTAGGCGAAGGGGGTGAAGTTTCCTTTGGTTGCGTCAAAGCGTGACCATGCCTGGTACAGGGCGAAGCGTCCGGTTTGGCGGAAGCTGTCATAGTCACGGTAGATATTTAGTTTTCGTATAATGGCTGAAATCATCGGTTCATACTGTTGCATCACTTCTTCAAAATTTTCATTCCTCTGGTTTTCCATAAAGCGACCTCTTCAGGTCGTGCACGACACTTTGTATTCCCTGGGTATCTACATAATAGAAAGTCTGGCATAGGAATACGAATCGGTATTTCATCGTTTTGCCTAGGGGAAAGACATGCTTTTGCGCTAGGGAAAGTAAGTAGTTTGCTTAGATGGTTTTGGTGGAAGGAATGTATTTTAAAAAGTGAAGTGACAGTGAAAAATTGTGACGTCTTTAGAGCCGTTGATTTCCGATCCAGGCGGACGCGTTCGGAAGGGCCCGCGGTGAGCCAACCAGGTCGCAGGCTCCCTCTGGTTGTCTCACCTGATCGGGCTGAACCTTCCCGAGTCGCCGCCTTCCTCTCCAATCAACTTGGTGTTTCTTTGAAAACGGATGATTGACTTATATAGCTAATAAAGTAGAAGTAGCTTTATAACTTGACCTAGACCTTTAGAAAAGTCACTAATTAATCCCGCAACACTCAGTTGATTTTCGTTTTAGGCGGCGACTCCCGCGGGAATAGCATGAGCCTTGAGACCCCGCAGGTAGCGAAGCGGACGAGGAGGCTCAAGCCATGCCCGCAGGAAAGCGTCCGCCTAAAACGGAAATCAACGTTCCAATGACGTCTCAACATTAAAAAGAGGACCCGTCTAGTGACGGATCCTTCTGCCTATTACACCTTAAACTGCTCAATAACCTCTGATAACTTCTCGCTCAGCTCAGTCAACGTCTCCGCCGCCTCTGTCACCGACTGAATCGCACGTAACTGCTCTTCCGAAGACGCGCTAACTTCTTCACATGCCGCTGCCGTCTCTTGCGACGTAGCTGACATCGTTTGGATCGTCATCGCGACCTCATCTTTATGCGTCGCGACCAATCGAATTTCATTGGACACGGTATGGATCGACTCTTGCATCGTGTCCATGAGAGAAGATAACTCTCCGAACGTATTCTCCGTATCACCCACAACGACGCCTTGATCGCGGAATGTGTTGATCGTTTCCTGCATCTGTTGCGACACGATCTGTGATTCTTTTTGTAACTCTTCTATCGTTACTTTGACATCGTCTGTTGCACGTGCCGATTGTTCTGCGAGTGTGCGAACTTCTTCAGCTACGACGGCGAATCCTTTGCCGTGTTCTCCTGCTCTAGCCGCCTCAATGCTTGCGTTTAGCGCTAAAAGATTCGTTTGCTTGGAAATGTTCATGATCGTTTCCATAACACTGCCGATCGCTTGTACTTTTCCGCCAAGTGAATGAATGTCGCTTGACATCTCTTCTAGTTTTTCGCTCGTTGTCGTAAACGAAGACTTCAGTGCGCCCATTTGTTGTTGGCCGTTATCGTTTTGGATGCCGGTTTGCGTGGCAATGTCCAGCATTGCTTCTGCTTTTTCGCGAATTTCATTGATTTCTTGACCGAGAAGCTCCGTACGCTCTGTCGCAGTCTCGGAATCTTCCGCTGATTGTGCAGCACCTTGCGCAATTTCACCGACCGCCGTGGCGACTTCGTTACTTGCGGCACTTGTTTCTTCGGACACCGCACTCAAACTCTCTGAGTTCGATCGGACGTGATCGGCTGATGTTTGGACGACGCTGATAATGTCGTTCATGTTTTGCACCATATTATTGAAATCACGGCTCAGTTCACCGATTTCATCTGTGCTTTGATTATCTGACCGGACTGTTAGATCTCCACCTGATACTTGCGCCATCAAATCTTTGACTGTATCGAGAGGCTTCAGTAAACGGCTTATCGTAATGAATAGGCCGACGAATGTGAGAATTAATGTAATCAATGCAATGATTAGCATGGAGTTACGCAATGAATGTGCCATCGCACTTAGTTTGCGTTCTTCATAGACTGCACCGACCTTCCAATTAAACTCGGGAATCGTCGTATAAATATTGCGTTTGTCGATACCTTGATCGTCGGTGTATTCGATGACGCCGCTGTCCGCATCATACATTTTTTTGAAATGTGCTTCGTTTGTTACATCCGTTCCTGATTTGGACGGGTGAACGATAGCTAGTCCTTGATCATCGAGCAATACGGGATAGCCGTTAAATCCGATATCGCGGCTCGCTATTTCGTCTGTTAATGCGCTCAGTTCAATATCCATTCCAAGAGCCCCGACAAACGTACCGTTGATCAGAATGGCTTTGGAAGCAGTAATGACAAACTGATTGGTTGTATCATCCAAATACGGCTCTGTCCATTGCACTTCGTCTGGATGTTCTTGCGCTAATTGATACCAGTTTCGCGTAGTTGGATCATAATCCGTTAAATCATCATCCGGCTTAATGACCGTATATTTGGACGTCAATGAATAATAAACGGCATCTGCACTTGAGTACATAGACAAGAAAGTTTGTAAACGATCCTCTATTTCTTTGACAGTTACCTCTTTTCCATTTTCTCCAGTAAACTCTGTTATGGTGTCAGTCGTTGCCAACAACGCCAATCCTTGTTCATACTTGTCCATAAAGTGATATATTCCGAATCCCATTTCACTAATAATGGCATTACTTGAATCAATGGCATTGGCCATGGACTGTTTCTTCGCTTGATCATTGGTCATCCAAGTCATTAAGGCGATACCTAAAATGAATAAAATGATAGCGGTTAAGATAATCTTCGTTTTTATTGACCGTAACAAATGGTGTTCAGCTCCTTCTTAGATGTGTGATGCTATATTGTACCTAACTTGTTATCGGCTAAATTTCCTATGTATTGATGGTTTTATAAAGAAAAATGAAGAAACCTGTCGAAAAATCGACAGGTTTCTTTTTAAAGGCTTATAGGCAAGCGGCGCCTACAATAATGAGTAAGATAAATAATACGACAATCAATGCGAATCCGCTACCGCATGAGCCGTAAGATCCACCAGACCCACCCGTTTCACAACCAGATCCACCGTAACCGCCACCACCGTGTCCATATCCACCGAATCCAAACATGTCTCCACCTCCATTTTTTAAGTAATTAACAGCCGTAACCCATAAATCCTGCACCGACAATGATCAATAAGATAAACAGAACAACGATCATTGAAAAGCCGAAGCCACCATCATAACCGCCACCGTACCCAGATCCTTTAACTGATTCTCCCATATTGATTTCACCTCCAAATGTGGAACTACCCTTATTCTATGCAGAGATTCTCAGAGTGCCTTGGCTTTTATAAAAAAATCCGCCAATCCTTTAAAAAGGAGAGGCGGATGTTGTTAGATTTTGAATCGTTCTACGGCATCACTAAGGTCTTCGCTCAATTGCGTCAAGGCTTCAGCCGCTTCTGCAACGGAGCCGATCGCGTGGAGCTGTTCATCTGAAGAAGCACTTACTTCTTCACAAGCCGCTGCAGATTGTTCTGTAGTCGACAATAACACTTGAATTTGCTCAGAGACATCGTTTTTATGAACGTCCATTTCTTGAAGAGCGGTAGTGACTTGATTAATTCGGGATTGCATATCGCCGATGAAACTAGAAATTCTTTCGAAAATTCCTTCTGTATCTGTTACGACCGTAATTTGACGCTCGAATGTATCGCGTGTGCTGTTCATTTGTTCGATCACATGTTGCGTACCATTTTGCAGTTCATGGATTGTTGACCGCACTTGTTCAGCAGATCTTGCAGATTGTTCCGCGAGTTGACGCACTTCGTCTGCTACGACTGCGAAGCCTTTACCATGTTCACCGGCCCTGGCTGCTTCAATACTTGCATTTAACGCGAGTAAATTGGTCTGAGAAGAGATCGCGGTAATCGCGTCGATGACGGAACTGATCGCCTTCACTTTATCTTCCAAAGAGCCAATCATGCCGCCCATTTGCTGTAAGTCTTGATTCCAGTTATTGAATGAAGAGCTTAAAATACTCATTTGCGCTCGACCGTCCGTATTGAAAGATACAGCTTCCGTTGCCAGGCCAGCCATTTCACTAGCGGTTGTATTGGCAAAATGAATTTGTTGATTCAATAAATCCGCGCGTGTCGTGACCGTTTCCGCGTTTTCCGCGGACTTCACAACCCCTCGAGTAATTTCCGCCAAAGCACTAGCAATTTCTTCGCTTGTCGCATTCGTTTCTTCTGATACTGCACTCAAGTTTTGTGAACTCGCAAGTACATTAGAAGCGGAATGCGTCACAGTCGTAATCAAGCCGTTCATTTGGTCAAGCATCTTATCGAAGCCTTTGCCAAGTTCTCCAATTTCATCGTTAGAATGAATGTTGGCACGAACCGTTAGATCACCATCGGCTACTTGTTGCACCGTATCTTGCAGTCTGAAAATAGGTTTCAATACGCGACTGATGAAAATGAAAAGAATGATTGCGAGTATAGCGAGTGTGACGATGGCCGCAACGATCATCACATTTCGTAAGCCAGCTGCAAGGGATTGCATGTTTTTCTGGTCGTAGATCACACCAAGCTTCCAGTCGAAATTTGGAATCGTCGTGAACATATCGATTTTTTCAACTCCGTCTTGCTCGAATGTGTGATGTCCTGCTGCTTCTTTATACATTTTGGCCACGTACGCGCGATCCATGACATTTTCCCCAATGAGCGACGGGTGGGCGATAGCTGTCCCTTCAGAATCGAGAATGAATGCATAACCGCCATGGGGGATATTCGTTGCGGAAATATCTTTAGACATCGTCGACAATTGAATATCGATTCCAGCTACACCGACGAATTCATTTCCATTCATGACGGCTTTTGCAGCACTAATAACGAAATTGCCCGTTGCTTCATCAATGTAAGGCTTGGTCCAATGTACTACTTTCGTGTCCGCTACTGCTTTTTGATACCATTCTCGTGGAGTGGGATCGAAGCCTGTTAAATCCACGTAAGGACGAATTATCGTTTCTTTTGTCGCGAATGACAGATAAGTACTTGAAACATCTGGATAAGTATCCAACGTGTTACTGAGTGCTTTGATAACTTCGGCTTTACCGGTAGTGGCGGATGCGTTCGTGTAGTCCGATGAATCCGTCAGCAACTCCAGTCCTTTGCTGTATTGACGCAAATCCGCTTCAATGGATTCGCTCATTTCGGAAAGTAACGTACTGCTTGATTCGATGATATTTTTCTCTGTCCGTTCCTTAACTAACCAGCTACTGATTCCAGTCATTGTCAGGATGCCTCCAGCAACTAGTATGAGGACAAGAAGGATCATTTTCGTTTTGATGGAATGAATCATGGATGTATGCTCCTTTACTCTTATAGATTGTTCTTATCATACATTACTTTTGACTGTTCTAATAGTCTGAATTTCATAACTATGAAAAATTTATTGAGTAGTAGACAGATAAAGTGAAAAAAGTGGCAAGAACGTAAAGAAGAATATGCCATGCTGTACTTAACATCCGCTAATTGAATCCGATACTATAAGTAACGATTGTTCGATTAAAGACGGGGGGTACGAGTATGGTCAGCCGAATTGGCGACGGCCCCGCAACGCAACCAGTGAAATCATCTTATGAGAGTGGGTCCGTTGAAAACAAAATAGTAGTGGCAAACATTCAACCCATGGGTCAGCCAGCAGAACAGGCGACACCAGAACAGAAAGCGGAGTTGTCCAAGAGTGAAGCGAAAAAATTAACGGAGGGCATGAACAAATTCCTCGATAGTGTCAATGTTCAGTTACGCTTTAAATTTCATGAGAAACTAAATGAATATTACGTAACGATCATCGACCCTGAAACAGAAGAGGTAATTCGTGAAATACCTCCGAAGAAATTGCTCGACATACACGCAGCCATGAAAGATTTCATTGGATTGCTAATCGATAAAAAAATATAACAAAAAAGGTGTGAGGCACGATGAGAATCGGTGGATTGGCATCGGGAATCGATACAGAATCAATCATTAGAGACATGATGAAAGCACATCGAATCCCACTTGATAAAATTACGCAAAAGAAACAATACACACAGTGGCAACTAGACGACTATCGTTCCACGAACCGCGACTTGAGAAAATCAAGTGACAAACTGTTTGATACGGTTATGAAGCAGAGTACCTATATGCAGAAAAATGTTAGTGTTTCGGATGAGAAGGCGGTTAGTATAACGGCTAAGGGTTCTACTTCTGATTTTTCGGGGACGATTGAAGTAGAAAGATTAGCTAAACAAGCGACTCTTCAAGGTGGCGTACTTAAGCTTGGTGCAGACGGGGCAAAGCTGACAGACGAGGAAGTAAAGACAAAAACGCTTACAGAATTAGGAATTGCTGGTGACCAAAAACTAACAATAACGGACCCGTCAGGTAAAGCAACTACAATAGATATAAAGGACACTGAAACTTTGGATTCTGTATTGAAACGGATAAATGAGAAAACCGGTGTCAGTGCTTTTTATGATTCCTCATCTGGTAAAATAGCGATGAGTGCTAAGAATAGTGGAGCAGGAGAAATATTGATTACCAGTTCAACTTCAGGTGAAGATTCCTTTGTAAATAAATTAAGGTTAAATGCTCCACCAGCACCGCCTTGGGATGCGCCCGTTCCTCCACCGAACGACGAACCTAGGTCTGCAGCAGGTGTAGATGCGAAGTTTACCTTTAATGGTCTAGAAACAACACGGGCATCTAACACTTTTACAATTAATGGTTTTGAAGTATCTCTCAAACAAAAAACTGATTCTCCAGTTTCCTTCAGTTCTTCTACTAATACCGAAAAGATTTTTGACTCGGTAGTGGAGTTCGTCAACGACTACAACGAAATGATTGAAAAGCTAAATAGCAAGATTAAAGAAAAAGAATTTAAATCATTCCATCCTCTTTCTGCCGAAGAAAAATCGGATATGAAAGAAAAGGAAATTGAGCTTTGGGAAGAAAAAGCGAAGAGCGGAACAATGAAGGGCGATCCCGCAATTTCCTCCATGTTAAATAATTTACGTTCAATAATGACTACAACGGTAAATACTACTGATAAAGATGGTAAGAGTGTTGGTGATGATGGAAAACCAATCACAATCAGCCTGAAAGATCTAGGTATCGAGACTACCAAAAACTATTTGGATAATGGTAAATTAACGATAAATGAAGATAAACTACGTGAAAAAATTTCAGAAAATCCAAATGCAGTTTATGATTTAATCGGTAAAAGCAATACTGATCCTAAACAGGGAGGAATTGCTCAACAATACCGCACCGAACTACAAGACGCACAAAAGAAAATCACAGTAAAAGCAGGTAGTTCTACTGCTGTCAACGATACATTTGCTCTCGGTCGTTCTTTGAAAAACATGGACAAACAAATCGAGCGCTTTGAAACGAAGCTACAGATGATGGAAAGTCGTTACTACAAGCAGTTTAACGCGATGGAGCAAGCGATCCAGCGTGCGAATTCCCAGTCTGCGGCGTTGATGAGTTCACTTGGCGGCGGCATGTAACGCAACTTTGCTAGAAAAAGGAGATTGACATAAATGGCTACTAACAACCCTTATGCAGCATATCAGACGAATACGGTGACGACTTCTACGCCTGGCGAGTTGACGTTAATGCTTTATAACGGATGTCTAAAATTTATTCAGCAAGGCAAGATGGAGCTGGCTAAAGGCAATCTGGAACAAAAGAATATTGCGATTCAAAAAGCACAGGCGATCGTAACTGAATTAATGCTGACATTGGATACGTCTTATGAAGTATCCAAAAACATGCTCGTTTTGTATGAGTTCGTCAACAGCCGCCTAATCGACGGAAATATCCAAAATGATCCGGCTCTGTTTGAAGAAGCTGCGGGCATCATAACGGAATTCCGCGACACGTGGAAGCAGGTCATTCAAATTAATCGTTCGAAGCAATATTCGAACGTGAGTGAAATATGATCCGACCTGCAATGACGATGTGGCATGAGCGTTCTCTTCTATTGATATCGCTAGTGAAAGAAACCGATGAAGAAAAGCGTGATGAAGTTATTGAGAAAATCGAGAAAGTTCTCGATGAACGTGATTTGCTGCAGTCACAAATTATTCAACCTTTTACAGCGGAAGAAGACGAATTTGGGGCAGAATTAATTCGCCTAGAAAAAGAAGTACAAACTAGTCTAGATCACTTCACCAATGAAATTCGTACAAATATTTCACAATCACAAGCCAAAAAAGAAAACATGAATAACTATGTGAATCCATATGGTAAAATGTCTCAAGATGGTGCGTATTTCGATTCGAAGCACTAATAACCGGAAGAGAGCAATCTCTTTCGGCTTTTTACATAGTGAAATTTAAATGAAGGGAAACGTCCTATGCGCTATAATCGCCACGACTACTTTCGGTACCCATTCGATCCATACATACCCGCAACATTCCGTATACAATTAAATAATGAACAAAAAAGCTTATCTAACGAAGGGCAATGCGAAATTGTGGACATCAGTACAGGTGGCGTGAAATTTGTCACTAATTTGGATTTGCCTGTGCGATCGGAAATTTTAGCCCTGCAATTGGAGTTCACAATTTTTAAGCACCCGTTTGAAATTTTAGGAAACGTAGCTTGGAAAACACAAACCGAATACGGATTTGAATACGGTTTCGAGTTTGGTGAAGATCAAAAAGTCGATACATTAATCACCGAAGAATTAAAACATCATGCTCGAAAAGTGAAAGAAACCGAGTGAAACCAACCTAAATCAGAAGTTTCTTTACAATTCTGCATTATTCTTAAGTTTTGAGAAGGTATTTAAGGGTACTATGAAGAAGTAAGGTAGTGATGGTTTAAATAAAGGAGGAGTTCATATGTTAGACTTCAATATTCGCGGTGAAAACGTCGAGGTAACTCCGGCGATCAGAGAGTACGTTGAAAAGAAAGTTGAAAAACTAGAGCGTTATTTTTCAGAAGGTGTAAACGCTACAGCAAATGTTAACTTGAAAGTTTATAGTGATAAACAAACAAAAGTGGAAATTACAATTCCTATGAAGAATTTGACACTTCGCGCAGAGGAGCGTCACAACGATATGTATGCAGCTGTTGATTTAATCGTCGACAAGCTAGAGCGTCAAATTCGTAAATATAAAACACGTGTTAATCGTAAGTCACGTGAGCGCGAAGGTGTAGCCGCTTTCTTCCAGTCAACTGATAACAATAGTGCTGCAGTAGAGCTAGAGGACGATAATGAGTTCGACGTAGTGCGCACGAAGCAGTTTGATTTGAAGCCAATGGATCAAGAGGAAGCGATTCTTCAAATGAACATGCTGGGCCACAATTTCTTCATCTTCACGGATGCAGAGTCTGATGGCACACACATTGTGTATAAGCGTAAAGATGGCAAATACGGCCTAATCGAAACAAACTAATAAGCAATCCAAAAAGTCCAGCCTCGGCTGGGCTTTTTTGTTTTTGACTTTTTTACGTTTGTTAAGATCTTTAAGTTCAAGGGCAAGTGCTTGGGAATAGTGAGTGAATTTGTGTAGGGGGAGGGGATTGAAGCTCCAGCGTCCAGCTTTCGCTCATAGAATCCGTTTAAGCGCTCATAGAACTCATTTTGCGCTCTATAGCACGCACTATCCGCTCTATCAGACGCCACGAGTGCTCATAGATTCATCTAAGTGATCATAGAACCTGGATAACCGCTCATAGCCTCGAAAGCTCAACATTATTTACAATC